>SHZU01000009.1:0-102500 GCA_009692115.1 Gemmatimonadota bacterium
GCCGGGGTGGAGATGGTGATGCCGGGGGACAACATCCAGATGAAGATTGATTTGATCACGCCGATCGCGATGGATGAGGGGTTGCGGTTCGCGATTCGTGAGGGCGGCCGGACGGTGGGCGCCGGCGTCGTTACCAAGATTCTGAAGTAACGCGGCGGACAGAAGGAGATTGTATGGCCAGTAAGATTCGTATCCGTCTCAAGGCGTTTGATCACGCGGTATTGGATCAGGCTGCTGCTGACATCGTTCGCTCGGTCGAAAAGACCGGCGCGCAGGTCTCAGGGCCGATCCCGCTGCCGAGCAAGATCCAACGGTGGACGGTACTTCGGAGTCCGCATATCGATAAGAAGAGCCGGGAGCAGTTCGAGCTCCGGACCCATAAGCGGCTCTTGGACATCAACGACTCTCGTCCTCAAACGATGGACGCGTTGACCAAGCTCGATTTGCCGGCTGGCGTCGACGTCGAAATCAAGGTTGAGTAGCACGATGACGGATGGATTGATTGGACGCAAAGTGGGGATGACCCGGGTGTTTCTTGACGGTGGCACCTCGGTGCCGGTGACCGTTATCGAAGCCGGCCCGTGTCGGGTCCTCCAGGTTCGCGGGAGCGGCGTGCAGCTTGGCTTCGGTCAGAAGCGGGCGCAGCGGACTCTCAAGGCAGAGTTGGGGCACGCCAAGGCGGCGGGTCTCGATGCGGCGCCGAGCGTGGTGCGGACGTTCGAGTTGAACGGTGACGCCCCGAAGCCTGGTGATACCGTGACCGTCGGCATGTTCGCGGCTGGTGAGACCGTCAAGGTCACCGGTCAGTCGAAGGGCCGCGGATTCCAGGGCGTCGTGCACCGGTACGGGATCGGTGGCGGGCCCGGGTCGCACGGTAACACGCGGCACCGGAAGCCTGGCTCGGTCGGCGCCGGCACCGATCCGTCGCGCGTCATCAAGGGCAAGCGGATGCCCGGTCACATGGGCGACCGCCGTCACACCGAACTCGGCCTCCAGGTCGTTCGGATCGATGCCGAGCGTAATCTGCTGTTCGTGCGGGGAGCGGTCCCGGGAGCGAAGAACGGGATCGTGACCGTGGCGAAGCAGGGAGGGAGAAGCCGTCATGATTGAGGCCCCGTTGTTTCAACCGAACGGGAAGCCGAGCGGAAGCGTTGCGCTCCCGGCTGACTATTTCGACGGCACGGTCAACGAGCCGGTGATGCACCAAGCGGTGAAGGCCTTTTTGGCCAATCAGCGCCAGGGCACTCACGCGACCAAGACTCGCCGGTGGGTTACGGGTGGTAACCAGAAGCCGTGGAAACAAAAGGGCACCGGCCGCGCCCGAGCCGGTTCGACGCGGTCGCCGTTGTGGCCCGGCGGCGGCACGGTGTTCGGTCCGCACCCGCGCGATTACACCCAGGATATTCCCAAGAAGGTCCGGCAGTTAGCTCGGCGCTCGTCGCTGAACGCCCGGGCCCGCGAGGGGTTCCTGTCCCTGGTCGAGAGTCTCGACTTCAGCGGTCCGAAGACGGCCCAGTTGGCGGCGCTACTCAAGGCGATGGGGTTGACCGGCAAGAAGGTGTTGCTGCTGACCCACGGGATCAAGAAAAACGTCTACTTGAGCGGGCGGAACATTCCGCTGCTCGAGGTGATGCCATACGGCGACGTCGCGACCTACAACGTCCTGTGGTCGGATGCCGTGGTGGTTGAGCGCGGCGCCTTGACCGGCGAAGCGATCGAGTCCGAGGCTGCCGACACGGATGCGGCACCGAAGAAGAAGACCGCGGTCAAAGCGCCGAAGGCCCCAAAGGCCCCAAAAGCCGAGAAGGCTACCAAAGCGCCGGCCGTGAAAAAGACGGCCAAGCCGGCCGCCGAAAAGAAGGCGCGGGCCAAGAAGGCCGCGCCCAAGCCGAAGGACGGTAAATAATGGCTGCCCTGCATGATGTGGTGGTGAAGCCGTTGATCACCGAGAAGAGCTCGGCGGCGTATCAGAACCGGAAGGAATACGCCTTCCAGGTAGCGACGCGGGCGACAAAGCGGGATGTCAAAGCGGCGTTGGAGAAGCTCTTCGGCGTGACGGTGACCAGGGTCCGGACCATGCAGATGCGCCGGATCGAAGTCACCCGCGGGCGGACCCGGGGCAAGACCGAGGCCTGGAAGAAGGCCTTGGTGACTCTGAAGGACGGCGACTCAATCGCCGTGTTCGAGGGCTAACATGGCCAATCGTCAATATCGTCCGACATCCGCCGGGACCCGGTTCCGGTCGGTGTCCGATTTCGCGGAGATCACGCGCGATACGCCGGAAAAGTCGCTGCTCACCCCCCTTCGGAAGACGGGTGGCCGGAACAACAAGGGCCACGTCACGATGCGGGCGATCGGTGGCGGGCACCGGCAGCACTACCGGATCATCGACTTCAAGCGGAACAAGTTCGGGATTCCGGCCAAGGTTGCGCACATCGAATACGACCCGAACCGCACCGCCAGGATTGCGTTGCTCTTCTACGCTGATGGCGAGAAGCGATACATCCTCCACCCGGTCGGCCTGAAGCAGGGTGACACGGTGTTGAGCGGGCCGGGGACCGATGCCCGGAACGGCAACGCCCTGCCGCTGGGTGAAATCCCGTTGGGTACCAACGTGCATAACATTGAGCTCAAGATCGGCAAGGGTGGCTCGATCGCGCGGAGCGCGGGTCAGTACGCCCAAGTGATGGCGCGGGAAGGCCAATACGTGACGCTCAAGTTGAAGTCCGGCGAAACCCGGCTCGTCAACGGACGTTGCCTGGCCACGATCGGCGAAGTGGGCAACTCCGAGCACGAGTTGTTGTCGCGCGGCAAGGCCGGCAAGACCCGGTGGTTGGGCCGCCGTGGCAAAGTCCGTGGTGTCGCGAAGAATCCGGTCGACCACCCGCTGGGTGGTGGTGAAGGGAAGAGCTCGGGTGGACGTCCGCCGGTTTCGCCGTGGGGTAAGGCCGAAGGCGTCAAGACCAGGCTTCCGAAGAAGGCCACGAATCGACTGATTATCCGCGGCCGCAAGCGTGGTAAGGCGACCGGCGGGGGGAACTGATCCATGGGACGGAGCGTCAAGAAGGGACCGTACGTTCAGGAGGCCTTGCTCAAGAAGGTCCAAGTCCTGACCGGGAAGAACACGAAGCAGGTCGTGAAGACCTGGAGCCGGGCGAGCACCATTCTCCCCGAGTTCGTGGGCCACACGTTCGCGGTGCACAACGGCAACAAGTTCGTGCCGGTGCATGTCACCGAGAACATGGTGGGTCACAAGCTCGGTGAGTTCTCGCCGACTCGGATCTTCAAGGGCCACAGCGGCAAGATGGTAGCCGACAAGAAGGCGAAGCCGGAGTGATCATGACTCTTGGACACGCAATTCAGCGCAACGTTCGCCAAAGCCCGCGGAAGATGCGGCTGGTGATCGACCTGATCCGGGGTAAGGACGTCAACGAGGCGTTGGCGATCCTCAAGTTCAACAAGCGAAACGCGGCCAAGCAGATCGCGAAGACGCTCAAGAGCGCCGTTTCCAACGCCGAGCAGAAGGCGATGGCCGGGAACGAGCGGTTCGACGCCGACGAACTGATGGTCGCCAAGGCGATCGTCAATGGCGGTTCGCCGCTGAAACGGATTCACGCCGCGGCCCAGGGCCGGGCGACGCCGATCAAGAAGCGGACGAGCCACGTTGAGATCCACGTTCGGAGCAAGGAGTAGTCGATGGGTCAGAAAACCAATCCGATCGGGTTCCGGCTCGGGATCGTCAAGCCGTGGGTTTCCCGATGGTACGCGACCAAGGAAATGCCGGCGCTCCTCAAGGAAGACGAGCTGATCCGGAAGTACTTGCTGACGCGGCTCGGTCATGCGGCCATCGCCGAGATCCATATCGAGCGCCGTCCTGGGAAAGTGACCGTGACGGTCCACACTGGGCGTCCGGGCGTCGTCATCGGGAAGAAGGGCACCGAAGTCGACAAGCTCCGTGACGAACTCGCGCAGCTCACGTCGAAGGAAGCGGCGATCAACGTCGAGGAGATCAAGCACCCCGAGACGTCATCGCAGTTGGTGGCCGACAACATCGGGCATCAGTTGATCCAGCGGATCTCCTTCCGGCGGGCGATGAAGCGGGCGGTCCAGGGCGCGATGCGGATGGGGGCCTTGGGGATCAAGGTCCGCGTCTCCGGTCGGTTGGGCGGGGCGGAAATCGCGCGGACCGAGGGGTATCACGAGGGTCGGGTTCCGCTGCATACGCTGCGGGCCGATATCGACTACGCGACGAGCACGGCCAAGACGACCTACGGCACCATCGGGATCAAGGTGTGGATTTTCCGTGGCGAGGTAGTCGAAGACGTGACCGGCAAGACGTACAGCACGGGAGCCTAACCAATGCTTGCGCCGAAGCGGATCAAATTCCGCAAGCAATTCAAGGGGAAGATGCGAGGCTTGGCCTTGCGGGGTAACACCGTGGCGTTCGGGGATTTTGCCCTGGCCGCGATGGAGCCGGGCTGGGTTTCGAACCGCCAGATCGAGGCCTCGCGGATCGCGATTTCTCGAGCCATGAAGCGGAGCGGCAAGATGTGGATCCGGGTGTTCCCGGACAAGCCGATTACCAAGAAGCCGGCCGAGACCCGAATGGGTAAGGGTAAGGGTAACCCGGAAGGCTGGGTGGCGGTGGTCAAGCCGGCCCGGATTCTGTTCGAGGTCGAGGGAGTGACCGAGCTGGTGGCACGCCAGGCCTTTGCGTTGGCGGCGGCCAAGTTGCCGGTCAAGACTCGGTTCGTGAAGCGGGAGGAGCACTAAATGAAGGCGCTCAAAGCGGCCGAGCTCGCCGAGTTGACGGTCGAGGAGCTCAACGCGAAGCTCGGCGAGATCGAGGAAGAGCAGTTCCGGCTCCGGTTCCGAACGGCGACCGAAGCCGTCGAGAATCAGATCCAGTTCCGAACCCGTCGGCGTGACATTGCCCGGATCAAGACGGTTTTGCGGCAGAAGGAAGGTTGAGAATGACGGAAGCGACCGCGGCACCTCGGAACCGGCGGAAGGGTCGGACCGGCGTGGTGAAGAGCGACAAGATGACGAAGACCGTGACCGTAATGATGGAGCGGCGGTTTGCCCATCCGGTGTACGGGAAGCGGATTACCCGGCAGAAGACGATCAAGGCCCGGAACGATCTCGGGGCGAAGACCGGCGACACTGTTCGGGTGATGGAAACCCGTCCGCTGGCGAAGACTGTGCGCTGGCGCGTGACTGAGATCGTGGAGAAGGCGAAGTAGGGAGGCCAAATGGTTCAGCAAGAGACGATACTTCGAGTCGCGGACAACAGCGGGGCCCGCAAGGCCCTCGTGATCCGCGTGTTGGGCGGCTCCAAGCGCCGCTATGCCGGGCTCGGTGACGTGGTGATCGTGGCCATCAAGGACGCGATTCCCACCGGCCAGGTGAAGAAGGGGGACGTCGCGCGAGCGGTGGTCGTCCGAGTGGTGAAGGAGACCCGTCGCAAGGACGGTTCCTACATCCGCTTCGATGAGAACGCGGTCGTGCTCATCAATGATCAGGGCGAACCGCGAGCGACCCGAATTTTCGGGCCGGTTGCCCGGGAGCTGCGCGATAAGCGATACATGAAGATCGTATCGTTGGCGCCGGAGGTCATCTAACCATGCGGATTCTGAAACACCGGAAGGCCCGTCGGAAGGTCGGACCGGGTCCTGTGGTCCGAGTCTCGATGCCGATCACCAAGGGCGATATGGTCCAGGTGATCTCGGGCGCCAACAAGGGCAAGCGGGCCCGGGTGCTGCGAGTGCATCTCAAGACCGGCCGGGTCACCCTCGAGGGCCTGAATATGGTCAAGCGCCACCTTCGGGCGACGACCCCCAACGGGCAGTCGGGAATTGTAGAGCGTCCGGCGCCGATCCATCATTCCAATATGATGTTGATCGATCCCAAAACGGGCGAGCCGACCCGGGTTCGGCGGAAGCGGGACCAGGACGGCACCGTTGAGCGGATCGCCGTGAAGTCCGGGCAGTCGATTGTGAGGAACCGGTAACGATGGCTGAAGCGAAAGCAACCAAGCCCGCGAAGACGCCCAAGGGCGGCCCGCCGGCGAAGACCAGCAAGCGCGCGAAGGCGCCGCAAGGGGCCACCGATCCGGCGCCGAAGGTGGCGGTCGGCGTTCCCCGGCTGTTGACGTTCTACCTGGACACGGTCCGGGAGCGTCTGAAGCAGCAATTCGGTCTGACTAACCCGATGCAGATTCCGCGGATCGTCAAGATCGTGCTGAATGTCGGCCTCGGCGAGGCGAGCAAGAATCCGAAGGCGCTCGACGCGGTCGTCGACGAGTTGGGGTTGATCACCGGCCAGCGGCCGGTGGTGACCCGGGCTAAGAAGGCGATCTCGAATTTCGGGCTCCGTCAGGGTGTCCCGGTCGGCGTGATGGTGACGCTCCGGGGCCCCCGGATGTTCGAGTTCTTGGATCGGTTCATCTCGCTCGCGGTGCCGAGGATCCGGGACTTCCGGGGGCTCCCGAACCGGAGCTTCGATGGAAGCGGCAACTATTCGTTCGGGATCAAGGAGCAGTTGGTGTTCCCCGAGATCGACTACGATCGGGTCGAGAAGATCCACGGGATGGACATCACCATCGTAACGACCGCCGGCCGCGATGACCTGGCCATGGCGTTGTTAAGGGAATTCGGCTGGCCGTTCCGGGGCGAAACCCCGAAGCGGACCGTGTAAGCGGGGGATGTAAGGAACTATGGCCAAGACCTGTTGGATCGAGCGCGCAAAGCGAGTTCCGAAATTCAAGGCTCGGGCGGTTCGGCGTTGTCAGCGCTGTGGCCGGGCACGGGCGGTGTTACGCAAATTCGGCCTCTGCCGGATGTGCTTTCGAGAACTCGCGCTTCGGGGACACATCCCCGGCGTGCGCAAAGCGAGTTGGTAAGGGAAGGGATCGCGCATGAGCATGACAGACCCTGTGGCGGATATGCTCGCCCGCATCCGCAATGCGGGTGCCGCTGGGCATCGCCGAGTGGAAGTCCCCGCATCACGGCTCAAGGCCGAGGTGGCGCGGATTCTCCACAGCAACCACTACATCGCGGATTTCAAGTTGGTCGAGGATGGTCCTCGCGGCGTCATTCGAATCACCCTGCGCTATCATAACGAGCGCCCGGTGATCCGAGAGATGAAGCGAATGTCCACGCCCGGCCTGCGCCGCTACGTCAAGAGCCGTGAGATTCCCCGGATCAAGAACGGGCTCGGTATGGCGATCGTCTCAACCCCCAGGGGGTTGATGAGCGACCGTGATGCCAGAGCCGCGAACTTGGGCGGTGAACTCCTCGCGGTCGTCTGGTAGGAGGCCCACCGTGTCGCGGATTGGAAAGAGATCAGTGCCGGTGCCGAAGGATGTCACCGTCCAGATCAACGGCAACTCGATTCTGGTAAAAGGTCCGAAGGGAGAACTCTCTCGGATCATTCACCCGACGATGAAGCTGGCCATGGACAACGGTGAGGTGACCGTCAGCCGGCCGAACGACGAACCGATGCATCGGGCGTTGCACGGGCTGTCGCGGACCTTGGTGGCCAATATGGTCGAAGGCGTCTCGAAGGGCTTCGAGAAGGTCCTCGAAATCCAGGGCGTCGGCTACAAGGCCGAGGTGTCGCCCAAGGGACTCAACTTGAGCTTGGGCTTCTCGCACCCGGTGAAGTACGACGCCCCCGCCGGGATCAAGATGGTGGTGGAGAACAACACCGTCGTGAAGATCTCGGGGCCCAGCAAGGAACTGGTTGGCCAAGTCGCCGCGGACATCCGCTCGATTCGTCCGCCCGAACCCTACAAGGGCAAGGGTGTGCGCTATCAAGGCGAGCAGGTCCGCCGCAAGGCCGGCAAGACGGGAGCGAAGTAACCCATGCGTTCAATTCATGCACCGAAGACGCGCGAAGAGCGGCGGTATCGCCGGCACCTGCGCGTCCGGAAGAAAGTCTCCGGATCGCCCGAGCGTCCGCGCTTGGTCATTTTCCGGTCGATCAAGCACATCTATGCCCAGTTGGTGGACGACGACAAGGGCGTGGTGTTGCTGGGCGTGGCGGACCGGAGCGAAGGCATCGAGCTCGACGGGACCGGCAAGGTCGCGCGGGCCAAGGCCACGGGCAAGTTGCTCGCGTCGAAGGCCAAAGCAGCCGGGATCGCCAAGGTCGTGTTCGACCGGGCCGGTTTCCGATATCATGGGCGAGTCAAGGCGGTCGCCGACGGCGCTCGCGAAGGCGGATTGGAGTTCTAAATGACCGAACCTGACGTGCAGCCGACAGAACCGACCGAAGCACCGGCCGAAGCGGGCCGGGGTCGGAGTCGTGGTCGCGGGGCGAGTGGTGGAGGTGGGAGCGGCCGTGGCGGCGAGCGGGGCCGGCGCGATGGTGGCCGGCGGGACCGGGAAGCGCCGAGCGAGTTCATCGAGAAAGTCGTGGACATCAATCGCGTGGCCAAGGTCGTCAAAGGCGGCCGGCGGTTCTCGTTTAACGCGCTGGTCGCGGTCGGCGACGGCAAGGGCCGGGTCGGTTTTGCCACGGGCAAGGCCAACGAAGTCTCCGAAGCCGTGCGCAAGGCGGTTGAGGCGGCCAAGCGGGCCATGACCGAAGTGCCCCGGACCGGGACCACGATTCCGCACGAAATCCTCGGCCACCATGGCGCGGGCCGGGTGCTGCTCAAGCCGGCGGCGACCGGTACCGGCGTCATTGCCGGTGGTGCGGTCCGCGCCGTGCTCGAGTGCGTCGGGATCAGCGATATTCTCACCAAGAGCCTCGGGTCGAACAATCCGCATAACATGGTGCGGGCGACGATCGATGGGCTCCGTTCGTTGGTGTCGGCCCGGCAGGTGGCCCGGGAACGCGGGGTCGAGGTCGAGACCCTTGGGTATAAGCCGCGGCAGGAGGGGTAGCAGCGATGGGACGCAATCCAGCAGTCTTCCGGCAGGGACCGGTCTATTACGCCGCCACGATTCCGGCCGAAAAAGACGCGGCCCGCGTTCGGGTCAAGCAGATCCGGTCGTCGATCGGCCACAGCGAGACGATGCGCCGGACCTTGGCATCGCTCGGGTTGTTTAAACATCAGGCCGTGGTCGAAGTGGTCAACAATGCCTCGATTCGTGGCATGTTGTTCAAGGTTCGGCACATGGTCGAAGTGAGCAAGGCGGAGAACGCAGGATGACCAGCAAGATCACTCTCTCCAACCTGAAGCCGGCCAAGGGCAGCAATGTCGCGCGCCGCCGGGTTGGTCGTGGCGTCGGCAGCGGGCTTGGCAAGACGTCGGGTAAGGGTCACAAGGGTCACAAGGCCCGGACCGGCGGCTCGACCAATCCCGGGTTCGAAGGCGGCCAGATGCCGATGTACCGGCGGCTGCCCAAGCGGGGCTTTACCAACCCGTTCAAAGAGACCGCTCAGGCCGTCAACCTTCGCAGTCTGGAGAAGGTCAGCGGCAATGAGATCACGCCTGAAACGTTGGCGGCGGCCGGTTTGATCAAGAAGGCCACCGACATCGTCAAATTGTTGGCCACAGGCGACGTCACGCGGGCCTTCACGGTTCGGGGCGTGGCACTTTCCGGGAACGCCAAGGCCAAGATCGAAGCGGCCGGCGGAAAAGTCGAGGCGTAAGGTGACGAGTCCGGCCCAAGGTCTCCCCTCGCTTGGGATTGACGAGGAACTCAAACGCAAGCTGTCGTTTACCCTGATCGCGATCCTGATCTATCGGATCGGGGCGCACATTGTGGCGCCAGGGGTCAACGTGGATGCGCTCCAGGCGTTCATCAACAGCAATCAGGGCACCAGCACCTTCTTCCAGCTCTACGACACCCTGGGCGGCGGCCTCTACCGGGCCACGATCTTCGCCTTGGGGATCATGCCGTATATCTCTGCCTCCATCATCTTCCAGCTGCTCGGCGGGATCTTCCCGACCGTCAGCAAGATGCAAAAGGACGAGGAAGGGAAGAAGAAGCTCACTCAGTGGACCCGGTACATGGCCATCGTGATCGCCTTTTCGCAGGCGATCACCTTCACCGCGTTCACGGAGTCGATTCCGGGCGCCATCGCTAATCCTGGCTTTGCGGCCCGGCTGACGATGTGGTTTACGTTGACCGTCGGCGCGATTTTCATGATGTGGCTCGGTGAGCAGATCACCGAACGAGGGATCGGGAACGGGATGAGTTTGCTGATCGCCGTGTCGATCATCGAGCGGCTCTGGCCCTCGACCTTCCAGTTGATCGATCAAGTCCGGGTTGGCGGCGTGAGCTTCGGCGGGGCCTTCATCGTGGTGGCCCTGGCGGTCGGCGCCATCGCCGCGGTGGTCGCGATGACCATCGCCGCCAGGCGGATCCCAATCCAAATCCCTCGAAAAGTCATGGGACGCGGTCGGGTCCGCGAGGGCCAGAAGACCTTTATCCCGATCCGGCTGATCACGGCCGGCGTCATGCCGATCGTTTTTGCCCAGACGATCATCATCATGCCGAGCACGATTGCCAATTTTACCCAGAGCGAGTCCCTCAAGGACATCGCCAATTTCTTCACGCCCGGCGAGTTGCCCTACGACATCGTCTTTGCCGTCATGGTCGTGCTCTTCAGCTACTTCTACACCTCGATCATCTTCAACTCGGTCGACTTGTCGGAAAATCTGAAGAAGCAGGGCGGGTTCATTCCCGGCGTGAAGCCGGGCGCGGCCACGGCCGACTACATCGACCAAGTGCTCGGTCGGATTACGCTGCCGGGCTCGCTGTTCCTGGCGTTGATCTCGATCATCCCAACGATCGTGGCCCGGCAATTCAACTACCAGTCTGCGTTCGGCGGGACCTCGATCCTGATCGTCGTCGGCGTCTTGCTCGACACGATCGCGCAAATCGAGCAGCACCGGACGGTCCGGAAGTACGATAGCTTCATGAAGACCGGTCGGGTCAAGTTCAGGGGCCGGCAGCAGCGGTTCATTTAGGGCTCGGCACTCGGCACTCGGCGGTCGGCACTCGGGGTGGGCGGAAGCCCGCCCCTTGTTTTTAGGAAAGGGGGGCCGGTGGATATTCTATTGATGGGGCCGCCTGGGGCGGGCAAGGGGACCCAAGGGGTGATTCTGGCCGAGCGGCTCGGGATTCCGAAGGTGGCCACCGGGGATTTGCTCCGGGAGGCGGTCAAGCTTGGCACTCCGCTGGGACTGAAGGCCCGGGCGGTGATGGAATCCGGGGCGTTGGTCAGCGACGACATCATTATGGGGATCGTCGGCGAAGAAATTGCCAAGCCGGCGAGTAGCCGCGGGGTCATTTTCGACGGGGTGGTCCGGACGATGCCTCAGGCGGAAGGCGTGGCCGCGCTGCTCGCCGGGCTGGGCCGGAAGATCGACCTGGTGTTGTTCTTTGATGTGACCGACGAGGAGATCCTGGCCCGGATCGCCAAGCGCCGCACCATCGAAGGCCGGGCGGATGACGACCCGACCGCCGTCCAGCGGCGACTCACCGCCTACCGCGACCAAACAGCGCCGGTGGTGGCTTGGTACGAGGCCCGGGGTGGGGTGACGAAGATTCCGGCCGTTGGGCCGGTCGAGTCGATTGCCGCGGCTGCGGAAGCCGCGGTCGGCCGATAGCCCTGTCTCCCATGGTCACCCTCAAATCGCCCCGTGAAATCGACACCATGGCCCGCGCCGGGGCCATCGTGTTTGCCACGCTCGAGTTGTGCCGGGGTCTCGTCAAGCCTTCGATTACCACCGAGGACCTCGACCGGGAAGCGGAGAAGTTCATCCGAAGCCACCAGGGCGCCAAGCCGTCGTTCAAAGGCCTCTACGGGTTCCCCAAGAGCCTCTGTATCTCGATCAACGAGGAAGTCGTCCACGGGATCCCGTCACCGAAGCGCCCGCTTCGGGAGGGTGGGATTGTCAGCATCGACTGCGGCGTCTGTGTTGACGGCTTCCACGCTGATAGTGCCATTACCGTTCCGATCGGGGCGGTAGCTCCTGAAACGCTGGTCTTTCTGGAAACGACCGAGCGGGCCCTCGCCGCCGGGATCGAACAGGCTCGGCTCGGGAACCACATCGGCGACATCGGCCACGCGATCCAGGCGGTGGCCGAGGCCGGTGGTTACGGTGTGATTCGGGAATTGGTGGGGCACGGGGTTGGAACCAAGATGCACGAGGATCCCCAGGTCCCGAACCACGGCCGGCCCAAACGGGGTGAACGGCTGCTCGAAGGGATGACCATCGCGATCGAGCCGATGATTACCATGGGCGATTACAAGACCAAACTCCTGGCCGACAAGTGGACCGTGGTAACCGCCGACGGCTCGCTGTCGGCGCACTTCGAGCACACCGTGGCGGTCACTGCGGCCGGGCCGAGGATTCTGACCCAGGCCGGGTAGGACCGGCCGCCGAGGCCAGAGTTTCGAGCAGCCAGGCGTGGATCGAGGGATTTCCCGCGACGACGGCGGCATGCGCGGCTCCGATGTCTCGGCCACTGAGATCAGTAACCCGCCCGCCCGCTTCCCTGGTCAGGAGCACGCCGGCCGCCATGTCCCAGGGGGCCAGCATCAGCTCCCAGAACCCGTCGAACATGCCAGCCGCCACCCAACAGAGATCGAGTGCCGCCGAGCCGGCCCGGCGAATCCCGGACGTGGCCATGGCGATCCTGGCAAACTGGGGCTGATACGCGGCGAGGTGTTCCGGATGTTTGAACGGAAAACCGGTGCCGATCAGCGCAAATCCCGGTGAGTCGATGGCCGACACCCCCAACCTCATGTCGTCACACCACGCTCCGTGGCCGCGGGCCGCGTGATAGAGCCGGTTCGGTCCGACATGGAGGACCACGCCCGCCTCGAGCACCCCGTCCACCTCGGCGGCAATGGACACGGCGTAGGCTGGAAAACCGTGGATGAAGTTGGTGGTGCCGTCGATGGGATCGACGATCCACGTCAGCTTGCCCCGCTGGCGTTCGGGGGAGAGTTCCTCCCCCATGACGACCGACCCGGGTTCGCCTCGAAGCAGGACCTCGGCGATGATGGACTCCGCTTCGCGGTCGCAGATCGTGACGAAGTCGTGCTGACCTTTGGGGGTCCAGACGGCCGGGTCGACCGGGCGCTCGACCTGGCGGAGGTAGTCGGAGGCCCGCGCCGCCGCGGTCGTCGCCAGCTGCGTTAAGTTCAACGAGGAGTTCATCTTGCGAGTGACCTTTCGGGTGGCTAGCTTGCTCGTTGCGTCCTGTTAAACCCGAGCGAACGAGCCATGGATCGAGTTTTTTCCGGCATCCAACCCACCGGCGATTTGCACCTTGGCAACTGGCTGGGTGCCGTCAAGAATTGGGTTCGGCTGCAGGCCGAGCACGAGTGCCTCTACTGCGTCGTCGATCTCCATGTCCTCTCGGTCAAGTACGATCCGGCCCAGTTAGCCGAGCGGACCCGGGACATGCTGGTCAGCCTGATGGCGGCCGGTCTTGATCCGGAGCGCTCGATCATCTTTGCCCAGTCCCATGTTCCCGAACACACCCGGCTGATGTGGTTCTTCACCAACGTGATCGGGATCGGCGAACTGGAGCGGATGACGCAGTTCAAGGACAAGTCCCAACGGATGGAACGGGTGCCCGCCGGTCTGCTAATGTATCCGGTGCTGCAGGCCGCCGACATCCTGCTCTACCGGGCCAATGTGGTGCCGGTCGGCGAGGATCAAGTCCAGCATCTCGAACTGTCGCGGGAAATTGCCCGGTCGTGGAACGCGGCGTTTTCGCCGGCGGCTCCGTTCCTCCCGGAGCCCAAGGCGCTGCTGACCCCGGCCAAGCGGATTCTCGGCCTCGACGGCGAGGCCAAGATGTCGAAGAGCCTGGGCAACACCATTGGGGTGTTCGAGACGCCGGAGCAGATCTGGGAGAAGCTCCGGCCCGCGAAGACCGATCCGGCGCGACAGACCAAGAAGGATCCGGGTACGCCCGAGCTTTGCAATCTTTTCACGTTGCATCAGCACTTCTCGCCGCCGGCCACCGTGGCGGAGGTCGCTAGCAAGTGCCGGACGGCGGGGTGGGGCTGCATCGATTGCAAGCGCGTATTGGCCGACAATGTCACGGCGGAGTTGGCGCCGATCCGGATCCGGGGTGAAGAACTCCGAGCCGATGCCGGGACCGTCGATCGGGCCATTGCGCGGGGAGCGGAACGGGCCCGGGCGTTGGCGTCCGAGACGATTGCCGGGGTCGAGCAGCGAATGGGATTTCTTCCTTTGAAAAGAACCTGACTGTGTCGGGAGTTCCGATCGAAAAGATCATCAAGGCCGCGGTGGACCGGGGGGCGTCCGATCTCCACATCAAGGCCGGTGACGTGTTCCGGGCCCGGATCGACGGCAAGTTGGTTCCGCTCACCAAGCAGCGGCTCACGCCCGACCAGACGCGGGCCGTTGCCGAGAAACTGATCGGGACCGCATTCGACCGGAGCCGGCTCGATCAGATCACCGATCATGATTGCTCGTGGGGGCTTCCATCAGTGGGCCGGTTTCGGGTCAACCTGCTCCGCCAGCGATCGTCGTTCATGATCGTGATGCGGGTCATTCCGTTTACGGTGCCGACGCTCGAGCACCTCGGCGTTCCCTCGGCGGTGCAGGCGCTGGCTGAGGCTCGGAGCGGCCTGGTGCTCGTGACCGGTGCCAGCGGCTCCGGCAAGAGCTCGACGGTGGCCGGGTTGTTGCACCACATGAACCAGACTCAGCAACGCCACATCGTCACGATCGAAGATCCGATCGAGTTTCTCCACCGCGATATCAGCTGTTCGGTGACCCAGCGCGAGGTTGGGATCGATACGCCGTCGGTGGCGGTCGGGATCAAGGCCGCCCTCCGCCAGGACCCGGACGTCATCGTCATCGGCGACGTGCCCGACATCCAGACCCTCGGCACGGCCATCAAGGCGGCGGAAACCGGCCGCTTGGTGATCGGCGCCATGCCGACCCCCGACGTGGTGACGACGATCGGCCAGGTTATCGCGATGTTCCCCTCCGAGGAGCGGGAAATCGGACTGGTTCGGTTTTCAGAAGCGGTGGCGGCCATCGTGTCGCAGCGGCTCCTGCCGCGAAAGGCCGGGCCCGGGCGAATCCTCGCGACCGAGATTCTGATCGCGACGCCGGCCGTCCGCGATGCGATCAAAGACCCCGCCCGGATCATGGACGTCAAGAACTTGATGACGCGTGGGTATGGGAAGTCCGGGATGCAGACCTTTCAGCAACACGTGGCCGAGTTGGTCAAGGCCGGTGAGGTGTCCGCGCAGACCGCCCGGGCGCTTGACCCGACCGACGGTGAGAGCGCCGTGCTTGCCCCAAGGACCAAACGCTGATGTTCGATTCCAAGTTGCGGTGCCTGGTCGTGGTCGGCTCTCAGTGGGGTGACGAGGGCAAGGGCAAGCTCGTCGACGTGCTGTCCGAAGGGGCTGACCTGGTCGTCCGCTACCAAGGCGGGGCCAATGCCGGCCATACCGTCGTCATCGGGGAGACCAAGTTCGTCCTCCGGTTGATTCCAAGCGGCATGCTCCATCAGACCACGACGTGCCTGTTAGGTAACGGCGTCGTGATTGATCCGGAGAGCTTCTTTGCCGAACTCGATGGCTTGGAAGAACGGGGGATTTCAACCACCGGACGGATCTTGGTGTCCGATCGGGCTCATCTGGTGCTCCCCTATCACAAACTCCTCGACTTGGCCGAGGAGCGCCGCCAGAACATCGGCACCACTAAGCGGGGGATCGGGCCCGCCTATGAGGACAAATACGGACGGCGAGGGCTCCGGGTCGGCCTGGTTGGCGATCTGACGGCACTGGAGGCGCTGCTGCCGGCCCGGATCGAGCGAGCGAACCAATGGCTGGCCTTGGCTGGGATGACCGAGCGGGCCTCGTTGGAAGAACATGTCGCGCTCATCCGGACAATCGGGCCCCGGCTTCGGGCCCTGACGACCGACACTGGGGTCCATCTCCAGCGCGCCCTCAAGGCCGGGAAACGGGTCCTCCTCGAAGGGGCGCAGGGATCCCTGCTGGACGTCGATCATGGGTCCTACCCGTTCGTAACCTCATCCAACACCACCGCTGGTGGCGCCTCGGTCGGAGCCGGAATCGGGCCGACCATGATCGACGGAGTGTTGGGGGTGGTGAAAGCCTACACCACCCGGGTCGGAAACGGCCCGCTGCCCACCCTGGCGGCCGATGCCGAGGAGGCGGAACTCAGACGGGTCGGTCATGAGTTCGGGGCCGTTACGGGCCGTCCCCGCCGCTGTGGGTGGTTTGACGCGGTCGTGGCGCGCTACGCGGCCCGGGTCAACGGCCTCACCGCCCTCGCGGTGACCAAACTCGATGTGCTCGATGGATTCGACCAGATTCCGGTCGCGGTGGGCTACCAACTGGACGGCCACGCCATCGACGAGATGCCCGCCGACGTGTCCGTACTTGAGCGCCTGAAGCCGGTGTACGAGATCCTCCCAGGGTGGAGGACCTCAACGGCCGACGCCCGGACCCTGGCCGATCTCCCCGCCAACGCCCGGGCCTACCTGACCCGTCTCGAATCCCTCTCCGACACCCCGATCCGTTACGTCAGCGTCGGTACCCGCCGCGACCAAATCATCGAGATCTAGCCGCGCCGAGCGCCGAGCGCCGAGTCCTACCTACTCTGCAACTCCCGATAATACCCCGCAATCGTCGTTTGAGTGAGCCAGACGGGGTCGAGTTCGTAGTACCGGCTCTCGATGTACCGGCCCGTGGTTGGGAAGTACGGGGGCGGATTCGTGGCGCCACAGATGTCATAGGCCTGGCGCTCGGCCCACCCCGATGAATTGCCGTGGCCGACCGGCCAATAGGTCCACCATTCGATCCGGCCCAAGCCCATCCCGCCGGTGACGCGAACGCAGCCAGCGGCCGCGTCGGCGCAGCGGTCGGGAAGGGTGCCGGGGATCCCGGGGCTACCCGGCCCCGTGTAAACGGGAATGCCCGGGATATCGCCGCCCCAATTGCCGAGCATGATCATGAACATGTGGTAGTTCTCATCGGCGGGGGTGTCGTCGAAGCCGCCACGGTAGGTGCCGGTCCCCGCGACCGACCCGACATTGCGCGACCGAAACGGCACCTGCACGTTGTTGTCCTCGATCAACACGTTGGTGGCGCTAATCGCCCCGAAGATGTCACCGGTCTCACTGCAGTTGGAGCCGGGCGCCGTCCAATACTGGAAGTCGTCGGCCAACACGATGTTGCCGGTGGTCACGACGGACACCCGTCCCCTGAGTCGTCCACTCAGCGCCACGTCGCCGGCCACATAGATGACGCCCTTGAAATTCGGGTTCTTGCCAAGGGGGATCCAGTACTCGGCGTCGCCGCCGGTGGCAATCGTATTTCGAACCGGGGTAACCGACGAGTGGGCCCCGGACCGGCGGCGAATCCACTTCCCGCCGGTCAGGACGTCGAGGTTCGCGTTCACCGTAGCCGAGTCGGCGACTAAGGTGTCCCCCGTCATCGCGGTAAACAGCCGTGGGTCTCCGCCCAAGTAGCAGCGGTGGTTGGCCGCCAGGAGCGCCGCCCGCGCCGAGTCGCGCCCGATGGCGGGCGCGAAGGCGAGGTACCGGCTCCGAGCCGACTCGAAGACCCCGACGCCGGGCCGTCCGCAATTCGGTGAAACCAAGTTGGGGTCGTCGGCCACGGTCGCCCCGACCGCCAAGGGTGGGACGGTCGGCCACCGCCGAGCGGTAACATACGCCAGCGAGCTGTCGCTGGTGTTGAGGCATTTGAAGACCCTGACGTATCCCTCGTCCCACTGAATGATGCCGTCCCGGTTCGAGTCGAGCACCTGAAAGTCAAGCCGGGTGCAGGGCCGGTTCGTGCCGGTGTTGCCGCCGGTGATGTCGTAGTCGCCCCCGGCCACATCGGCGTCCTGGGCGTACTGCTGCATGGTGCCGAACTGGGCGGCGGTCGGCCAAGCCAATACGCTCGCGCCGGTGCTCGATCCCTGAGTGAAGTTGCCGGAACCAGTGTTGGAGATGGTGCCCGTGACCGTCACCGGCCCGAAGAAGTCAACCTTGGGGGTGGTGCAACCGCCTTGCAGCTGGAGATTGTGATTGGAGTGAAACGGCCCCGCGATCGACTCCCCGCACCCGTAGACGACGCCGCCGTTACTCCACAGGTTGATCGCGACGGCAAAGCGAGACCAGGACTCCTGGGTAAACAGCCCGCGTCGTGCCGCCACGGATCCTCGGGGATCGTTGATCACCGAGACAATGCTCATGAAGTTGTTGCCGTACTGGCCCGCCGTGGCCGGCCCGCCGGTCCGCCCGCCGGTTTTCCCCGCGTACACCGATCGGGTATAGCCGGAGACGGTATTGCCTTGGGCGTCGATAATCGTGCTGGCCGGAACGATCTGGATGTAGCCGGTGTCCGGCAGGATCGTCGGGACCCGGTTGATTGAGTCTCGGGCCAACTCCAGGCCGGCGTCAGAGAGCGAATGGAGCGCGGCTTCTTTGGCCGAGAACTTAGCCGTCAGGGTGCCGCTGCCCGCGACCATGACGCCGCCGATCGCGAGCGCCGCGATGGCCAGCGTGATCAGCAGCGTCAGCACCAACGCGACGCCTCGTTCGTTCTGGACGATCGGGGTCATGGAACGCTCCTGTTGCGTCATGGCGCACTCTGGGTAACGAAGAACAACGTCGATTGGCTGGGGGTACAGTCCTGGGCCGCCACGGCAAAGTCATACGAGGCACCCGGGATCAGGCCGCCCAGGATGACGGAGTACGCCGTCGTCGTGTCGGCCCGGACCATTATCAAGGGGTCGATCCACACGGTGGCGGTGTCATCCCGCTGATAGAGGATGTACTGGCGAATGTCGTACTCGCCGCTCCCGTGATCGGGCGACCGATTCCAGGCCAGTGTGAGAACGCCGGACCCCGGTACGGTGTCCTGGGTGGCCGTGAAGGTGGTCGGCGGAAACGGCGACCGGCCGCAGACGTTCGGTGAGGGTAGGCCGTTGTTTGGGACCTGGAGCAACTGGGAGAAGTCCCGGTATCGCTCTTCGGATCCGACTTTGCCATTGGAGACCCTGATGTTGACCCGCACGGCCTTGACGCTGTCCGGCCGTACTGCGTTGGCGGTGTCGGACGAGGTGAAGGACGATTGGAGGACCAGCCGTTTGAGGGGCAACAGCCCCCCGCTCGCGATGATCAGGGTGTCGAGGCCGGTGCCCAACCGCCGGGCCAAGAAGTACTGGATGAACGGCCGGCCCGGATACGCCAGAATGTTGCGGGCGATGTACTCGGCCGTGCCGGCGTTGGTCCGCTCCCAGAGCGCATAGTCATCGGTCCGCGAGGTGGCCGAGTCCGGCACAAACCAGAACATCTTGGTCTCGGCCGGGCTCGGCGAACCATTCCCGAGCAGGAACGTTTGCGCGGGGTAGGTGTAGGCCGTGTTCGGGATCGTTCCGGCGGTACCGACGGTCCAGGCGGTTCCGAGGGCCGCCGTCATGCTCGGATTGAAGTTCACCGCCCACCGGAAGTTGGTGGTGTCGGTTTCGAGATAGTCGCTGTTGAAGGCGATGACGTCGTCGCCCCCGTAGACCATCATCGGCTGCTGGCCGGTTACGCCCGCGCCGAGCGTCCGCACCAATCGCTCCATGTGACTCACGGTGTAGCGAGCGTTCTGGAGCAGGTCCATCTTCTCGCTGCCCTTGATGAAACTGTTGTTC
This sequence comes from Gemmatimonadota bacterium, assembly GCA_009692115.1. Taxonomy (NCBI): domain Bacteria; kingdom Pseudomonadati; phylum Gemmatimonadota; species Gemmatimonadota bacterium. The sequence continues at coordinate 19,643 of SHZU01000009.1, forward strand.
TGGTTCTGAAAGAACAAGACCGTAGTGCCCATGATCATGCTGAGCACCACCAGGGTCCCCAGCAGCTCGACGAGCGAGAAGCCGGCTTGGGGCCGAGTGGGTTTCTTCATGGCCTGGCAATCACGGCAGTCAGACTGACCGTGTCCTTGACGATGGCGGTGGTGGTAAAGACCCGAACCGTGACGGTGGTCCGGTCGCGGGCGGGAGCGCCGGTTTGATCTCGGGTCACGAAGGTCCGGCGGCGAATCATCGAATAGCCGGGAAAACCGGTGGTGTCGGCGCTGGCGCCGGCGCCGTACCGAGCGGTCATGGTGGTGTAGCGAGGGTCGCCCCGGACCAACTCGATCCGCTCCTTGGCGATCGAGGTCATCGTCGACAGCATCGTGGCGTTGGCCGTGGCCTTCTGATACTTGCCCATGAACTGGCCCAGGCTGACCACCGCGATGCTCAGCAGCACCACGGCGATCAGCACCTCGATCAGGGTGAAACCTTTGCGGTTCATTCAGGTCCCCTTTATCCAAGTGCTGTTCAGGTAACGGTAGATCGTGGCCCGCCCCGTGGCCCGGGCAATCTCGAGCGCCCGGGCGTCTTGGTTCGAACTCATCGCCACCCCGCGAATGGTGTTCAGGAAGATCACGCCGGCCTGGTCGGCGCTGCCGTCCCGGCGGTAAATGACCTGGGTCACTTCCTTGGTCGGGGACGGCGAGGGAAGGTCGGCCACCCCGTTTTTCTCGAAGTTGAGGCCGTCATCCAACTGCAAGACTCGGCGCCGCTCGCCCGCGGTATAGGTGTCGTCGTTGTTGGCGTCCTCATCGACGATCAGCCGGCGCTGGGCGGGGTCGATGGTCACCCGGACGTTGTGCTGGAGACTGACCGCCAGTCGCTGGGCATAGGTCATCTGGAGCGACATGTTCCGGCTTTCCGCGTTGAGCCGGTATTTCATCCAATCGAGGCGCGGGATGGCCAGCGCCGCCATGATCCCGAGGATCACGATGACCCAGAGGAGCTCGCCGAGGGAGTAGCCTCGTCGGTCGGATCGGACTGAACGAAGTTGCATCAGGTACCTCCACGCCGGCGCCTCGGCCCGATGTCACCAGTCGACTTCGAGGGGAAGCCTGCTCTAGGGACAATGAGAGAAGCAAAGTCCAAGCCAGAATCGGACCCCTCTTAAGTTGTTGCCATTGCTCACGCTGTGGCATCCGTGCATCACCGTCTGGTTCCCGGCTTGCCCCGAAAAGGGCAGGTTGCCATGAGCGCAAATCGTTGCTTGCCCGCAAGTTAGGCCATCGGTACCTTTGATCTTGGCGGTGGCATTCAGCCCCGGCCGCCCTCGATCTCTGACCCTGGTTTCGCATGGCCACCCCGACTGTCATGGACAAGCTCGCTTCCCTCGCCAAACGCCGCGGGTTCGTATTTCAATCCTCGGAGGTCTATGGGGGTTTGGGCTCGGTTTGGGATTACGGACCCCTTGGGGTCGAGCTAAAACGAAATATCAAGGATCGCTGGTGGCAGGCGATGGTTCGGTCTCGGGACGATATTGAAGGCCTCGATGCGGCAATTCTGATGCACCCGAAAGTCTGGGAGGCGTCCGGACACGTCGCCGGATTTAGCGATCCTCTAGTCGACTGCCGGACCTGCAAGGCCCGGTTCCGGGCCGACCAGATCAGCGATGGCCAGTGTCCCCAGAAGCCGTCGAAACGACCGGGGGAGCACTCGACGTGCGACCTGACCGAGCCCCGAATGTTCAACCTGATGTTCAAGACCTTCATGGGCCCGGTCGAAGAACAAGCCTCGGTGGTGTACCTCCGGCCTGAAACGGCCCAGGGCATTTACGTCAACTACTTGAACGTGCTCAACAGCTCGCGGCAGAAAGTGCCCTTCGGCATTGCCCAGATCGGGAAGGCCTTCCGGAACGAAATTACGCCGGGGAATTTCATCTTCCGGACCCGGGAGTTCGAGCAGATGGAAATGCAGTTCTTCGTGAAACCGGGCACGGACGCCGAGTGGTTTGAACGGTGGCGGGCGCTCCGGATGGCCTGGCACCACGAGCTCGGGCTCAACCCGGCCAAGCTCCGCTGGCATGAGCATGGACCGACCGAGTTGGCGCACTATGCCAGGGCGGCCTACGACATCGAATACGAGTTTCCGTTCGGGTGGCACGAAATCGAGGGGATTCACAATCGGACCGACTTCGACCTGAAGCGGCATCAAGAGGCCTCGGGCAAGAAGCTCGAGTACTTCGAGCATGCCACTGGCGAACGGTTCGTTCCGTTTATCGTCGAGACCTCAGCCGGGGCCGACCGAGTGGCGCTCACGGTCATGGCCGACGCCTATCACGAGGAGATGGTGGAGGGTGAAACCCGCGTGGTCATGCGGTTCCACCCTGCCGTTGCGCCGATCAAGGCGGCCGTTCTGCCCTTGATGAACCGGGAGCGGATGCCCGAGCAGGCGACCGAGTTGTTCAACGATCTCCGCAAGCACCTGCCGTGCTTCTACGACGACAGCGGGGCCATCGGGCGGCGGTACCGGCGGATGGATGAAGTGGGGACGCCGTTTTGCATCACGGTCGACGGCCAATCGGCGGAGGACGGTCAGGTCACCGTGCGGCACCGCGACTCGATGGCCCAGGAACGGATCGCGTTTGGCGCGGTGCTCGGGTATCTCGGCTCGGCACTCGGCGCTCGGCACTCGGCGCTCGGCTGACGGCGTGGAGCTTTCGGGGTTTGAGGACTTGGTGCGGCGGTTGGCGGTGGATATTCCGGAGGAGTTTTTGGACGGGATCTCGGAGATTGTGGTGTCGCCGCGGACGGTGGCCCATCCGGAGCGGGAAGAGATTTTTACCCTCGGGGAGTGTATCCCGCTCCCGACCACCTCGGACGACCCGGATGCCCTGCGGAGCCGGGTGGTGCTCTACCATGGTTCCTTCCAGGCCTTGGCGCGGGACCAAGACGATTTCGACTGGCACCACGAGGTCTGGGAAACCCTGACCCACGAGATTCGCCACCACGTGGAGTGGCGAGCCCAGGAACCCGCGCTCGAGGCGTTCGACGAGGCGACCGAACACAACTTTGCCCGGCTCGCGGGGGAGCCGTTCGATCCGACGTTCTACCGGGACGGGGAGTCGGTGCCCGGAGGCGTGTTTCGGGTCGAAGACGACTATTTTGTCGAGGTGGAACGAGACGGGCCCGGTGGGGTGGTGCGGTTCCCGTGGGCTGGAGGGCGGTACCGGGTCGAGTTGCCGGGCGATCTCCGGCTGCCGGCCTTCCTGTCGGTGCAGGGCGTTGAGGCGCCCCCGGCCGGCGAACTCGTCCTCGTGGTGGTCCGGCCGCCGAAGCTGATGGATGTGCTTCGCACCCCGGAGGTCGATCAGCGAGAAATTTGGGCGGAAGCGGAACAGTAATGGCGGTTCTTGGAGGAGTCGAATTGATGCAGATCCGTTGGCTGGTGCTGGTGGCGGCGGCAGCGTTCGCCCCGGCGGCCGTCGCGCAAGAGCAGAAGTACCGAGTCGGGGTTGTCAGCGAGTCCGGTGACATCGTGACGTGGCTGAAGCCGGTTGGTGCGACTTTGGTAGTGGACCGGGTGGTACCGGTCGGCATCATGCCGGCCGATATCGACGGCCCCCACAACATCACCGTCGCGCCGGACATGAAGTCCTATTTCATCACGATTGCCCACGGGGTGCCGTTTGGGACGCTGTGGCGGCTGGATGCCGGCAACGATTCCTTGATTGGCAAGGCCACCGTCGAGCTCTTTCCGACCACGATCGCGATCACCCCGGACGGCGAGTTTGCGTTCGTGGCCAACTCCGACTTCCATGGCGATCGTCCGCGGGTCAATGTGGTCTCGATCGTCCACGTGCCGACGATGGCCAAGATCACCGACCTGCCGGCCTGCGATATGCCGCACGGCGTGAAGGTCAACCACGCGGGCACGTTCGCGTATGTGTCCTGCATGAACAGCGATGAAATTCTTGAAGTCGATATCGGGACCTTCGCGATCACCCGGCGGGTCAAGACCGGGAAGGGCCACGACATGAACAAAATGGCCGCCGGCCCGGCGCATGCCCAGCACCAGGCCCCGGCCACCCTCGCGGACAAAGAGTGCGCCGGCACGTTCGTGTCGGTGTCCGCGGACGACAAGACCCTGTACGTGGCCTGCAACTACGGCAACACGGTCCAGGTCTGGGATGCCGCCTCGCTGTCGTTGACGCGGGAGATTCCGGTCGGGCCCGGGGCGTACAACGTCGAACCCGCGCCGGACGGCTCGATTGCGATCGTGACCAACAAGAAGGATCAGAGCTTCAGTATCATCGACCTCAAGACCTTGGCCGAAGTGGCCCGGATCAAGACCGCCAAGAAGATCGTCCACGGGATCGCCTTTTCCCCCGACAGCCGGTACGCGTACGTGTCGCAGGAATCGATCGGTTCGGACCCCGGGGCCATCGATGTCGTGGATTTGGCCACCCGGAAAGTCGCCAGCTCGATCGCCATCCCGGCGCAGCCGACCGGCGTCACCATCCTCAAGCTGTAAGAGCCGCCATGGTACATGAAATCACGACGACGCTGTCCTCCGCGGATGTGATCGCCCGGGCCAAGACGTTCTTCGCCGATCGGGTGCCCCACAACGCCGCCTATCCCGAAAAAGAGGGGCAGGGGTTCTTGACGTTGCGGGGGCAGGGCGGTGAAGAAATCGCCATCGCGATCTTCGGCAACGCCGACGGCCAGCGGGTTCGGGCGTCGACTCTGCTGTTCGACCAAGCCGTCAGCCGGTTCTTGTCGACCCTCCCGACGAATCCGCAATGAATCCGATTCCGGTTCGCGTGATGGTGCTCGACGCCTGGGATGAGATCCGCCTCGACCTCGCCCCGACGGCGCTGGTGCGCGACCTCAAGATCCAGGCTCTCCAGGCGGCGCGGGTTCGGCGCCCGGCCGATCAATACCTCGTCAAGTTCCGGGGCGCTGAACTGGCGGAAGGACCGGAAACCATCGCCGACGCCGGGGTAGTGGCGAACGCCGGGCTGATCGTCCTCGCGAGGGCGCGATTGCCGGTCCGGTAGTTCGCCAGGTGGCCAGTCCGATGGGGCCCGTCTTCTTCTCCGCGGCCAGCCACGAGCATTCGGCGGGCCCCCGGCATCCGGAAAGTCCCGCCCGCCTCCGGGCCATTCTGGACCGAGTCCGGTCCCTCGATCCAGACGCGCTCCGGGAAGTGACCGGGGCCTCCTTTGATTCGCTGGAGCGGGTCCATCCGCGATCGTATCTCGACCAACTCGCGGCCACCGCGGCCGCCGGGGGTGGCCAGCTCGATCCCGATACCGGCATGAACGACCGAAGCTGGGACGCGGCGTTAGGCGCCGCCGGCGCCGCGTTGGCCGCCGTCCACTCGGCGCTCTCCGGGGTGCCCGCCTTCGCGGCGGCCCGCCCGCCAGGCCACCATGCCCTGGCCGCCGCTCCGATGGGGTTTTGTCTGCTCGGCAACGTGGTCGTCGCCGCCCGGGAGGCCCAAGCCCGGGGCGCCGGGCGGGCGCTGATCTTGGATTGGGACGTGCACCACGGCAACGGCACCCAGGCCCTGGTTGAAGCCGATCCTACGATCCGATTCCTTTCGATGCATCAGTGGCCCCACTGGCCCTTCAGTGGCGCCGCCGACGAGCGCGGCGCCGGCAATGTCTTCAATCGGCCGATGCGGGCCGGACTTCCGCCCAGCCAATATCTCGAGACCTTCTGGTCCGGCGTTGCCGTCGCCACCGAGTCGTGGCCCCCCGATGTCATTTTGGTGTCCGCCGGGTTCGACTCGATGTTTGGCGACCCCCTCGGCGGCTTTACCCTGGAGCCCGAACATTACGCCGAGTGGATTCTCCGGCTCCGGACAGCGTTTCCGGCCACGCCGCTCGCGGTCGTGCTGGAGGGTGGATATGTCCCGAGCCGTCTCGCCGATGGGGTCGTTGCGGTCGCCAAGGCGCTGGCCTGACGACTCTTGGCCCGGCCGCGGCAGTGAGCTATAATCCGCAGTCTAAATTGTATACAATGCCATTCAACGAGGTTCCCGTGTCGAATCGCCTCCGAATTGAAGCCGAGATCCTGACCCTCAAGACCAAACACCCGTTCAAAATCGCCCGCGGCAGTCACGACACCTTTCGGACCGTCTTGGTCCGCGTTATCGACCACGACGGAATGGAAGGCTGGGGCGAGGCGACTCCGCAGCGGTTCTACGGTGAGACCTGCGAGACCGTCCTGGCCGCGCTCGATGCGTATGCGACGGTCATGCCGACCGACGCGTTCCACCTGGAAGACGCGGAGCGAGCCCTCGAAAAAGCGATGATCGGCAACAACTCAGCGCGGGCGGCGCTCTCCACGGCGCTGCATGACTTGGTCGGCAAGCGTCTCGGGGTCCCGATTTGGAAACTCTGGGGCCTCGACGCGGCGAAGGCGCCGATCTCGACCTTTACGATCGGGATCGACACGCCGGAGATGATCAAGAAGAAGGTCGTTGAAGCGGCGCAATATCCGGTGCTCAAGATCAAGCTTGGCCTCGACAACGACCTCGAGATTCTCCGAGCCATTCGGGAGGTAACCGATCGGGAGCTTCGGGTCGACGCCAACTGCGGGTGGACCCGGAAACACGCGATCCGGATGTTGCCGGTGCTCGAGGAGTTCGGGGTGACGGTGCTGGAGCAGCCGTTGGTAGCCCAGGACCTCGAAGGCCTGGCCGCGGTGGCGCGAGCTTCGCGGATTCCCGTGATCGTCGACGAAAGCTGCCTCGTCGCGACGGACATTCCGCGGCTCGTCGGGCTGGTGGACGGCATCAACATCAAGTTGGCCAAGACCGGCAGCCTCCGGGAAGCGGTTCGGATGATCGCGATTGCCCGCGCCCACCACCTGATGGTGATGGTCGGATGCATGATTGAAAGTTCGATCGGGATTACGGCCGCGGCCCAGTTCACTCCCCTGGTCGACATTGCGGATCTCGACGGCGCGGCCCTGTTGGCAGGCGACCCGTACGTCGGTGCCACCATTGCCAATGGCCAAATCGCGCTGCCCTCCAGTCCGGGGCTCGGGGTAACCGTTCGGCCCTGATCCGCCGTTTGACCGGTCCGGGGCCGACTACATTCCGACAATGTCGTCACCCCGCTTCGCTCACGTCGCCCTGCCCCTCCCGTTGGCGACACCCTACACCTACGCGATTCCCGAGATCCTCGCCGACCGGATCGTGCCCGGGGCCCGGGTGGTGGTGCCGGTTCGTCGCCGCGAACTAGTCGGGATCGTCGTGGGGATCGACGATGCCGCTCCCGAGATGACGGCCAAAGAAGTGCTGGTGGCTCCCGACCTCGAACCGGCGTTGCCGGGTCCGCTCCTTAAGACGGCCGAGTGGGTGGCGGGATACTACGGGGCTCCGATCGGCACCACGCTCAAGGCCATGCTTCCTGCCTCACTTTGGGGTGAGTCGGAGGTATTCCTCTCGCTTCGACGGGGTGCCCGGGTCGGGGGCGGCACGGCTGGAGCCTTGGCGGAGTGGTTGGAGCGGCGCGGGGGGCGGGCGTCGATCCGGATGGCGGAGCGGGCGCTCAAGAAGCCGCTCTGGGCCGTCGCCGACCGACTCCAGCGGGTCGACGCCCTCACGATCGAGGTCGAACCGGCCACCACCGATGGGAACCGAGCTACGTCCCGGGTCCTCGAATTGGTGGCTCGCCTCAATTTGCTCGAGCGGGACGAGCGCTTTGCCAGGAAACCCAAACAGCGCGCCCTCTACGAAGCCTTGGAACAGGCCGAGGGCACGCTTGGACTGGATCAGATCCGGGACCGGATCAAGGTCAGCACCAGCGTCGTTGACGGGTTGGTTGCCGGGGGTCTGGCCCGTTTGGTTGACGTGGAGCGATATCGAGATCCGTTTGCCGACCACGAGATTTCGGTTCCGCCGCCGGAACTCACCGGGCCCCAGCGGTCGGCGGTCAGTGCCATCGAGGCGGTCGCCCCCGGCGATGGGGCGTTGGTGTTCGGGGTAACCGGCAGCGGGAAGACGCTGGTCTATCTCGAGGCGATTCGCCGGGCGGTTGAATCGGGTCATGGCGCCATCGTCTTGGTGCCGGAAATCGGCCTGACGCCCCAGACGGTGGCGCGAGTGCGGGGCGTTTTCGGGGACAAGGTCGCCGTGCTCCACAGTGCCTTGTCCGATGGCGAGCGGGCTGACGCCTGGCGGGCCCTTCGCCGGGGGGAGCGCTTGGTGGCGGTCGGCCCTCGCTCCGCGGTGTTCGCGCCGATTTCTCCGCTGGGCTTCGTGGTCGTGGACGAGGAGCACGAGGCGACCTACAAGAATGGCGAGGCGCCTCGCTATCATGCCCGCGACGTGGCTCGGGTTCGGTGCCGGCTCGAAGGAGCCAAGCTGATTCTCGGCAGCGCGACGCCGAGTCTCGAAAGTGCGGCCGAGGTCGGCGCCCGATTGACGATGATTCGGTTGCCCGACCGGGTCGGCTCCCGGCCGCTTCCGCCGGTCGAGCTGATCGACATGAAGACGGCTCCCCGGATTCGGGAGATCGGGAGTGTGCCGTGGAGTGAGGTGCTCGATGCCGCCCTTCGGCAGACCGTGGCCCGGGGCGAGCAGGCGTTGCTGCTGCTCAATCGCCGGGGATACGCCGCGTTTCTCCAATGCCCGACCTGCGGCGAAGTGAAGATGTGCCCGCACTGCAGCATCTCGCTCACGGTCCATCGTTCGCCGGCGGGGCTCAAATGCCACTACTGTGGCTACACCGCGTCCCCCGATCCGAGTTGCGACAAGTGTGGCACGGCGGTGTCGCGGGCCCGGGGGATCGGCACCCAGCAAGTGGAACAGGTGGTGGCGGAGCGGGTGCCCGGCGCCCGGATTGCCAGGATGGATCTCGATACCACGGGCACCAAGTGGTCGCACCACCGGATCCTCGACCGGGTGGGGCGGGGCGAGGTCGACATTCTGATCGGGACCCAGATGGTGGCGAAGGGGATCGACTTTCCGAATGTGACGTTGGTCGGCGTCATCGATGCCGATACCGGTCTCCATCTTCCCGACTTCCGCTCGGCGGAGCGGACCTTTCAGTTGATCACCCAGGTAGCCGGGCGGGCGGGGCGGGGGCCCAAAGGCGGCCGAGTGTTGGTCCAGACCCAGAGTCCCGAACACCCGGCGTTACGGCTGGCGAGCCACCATGACACCGAGGGGTTTTGGGCGGCTGAGGGGGCGGCTCGGAAGGACCCTCCGTATCCGCCGGAGGTGTCGTTGGTGAACATTGTCCTCTCCGGCCCGAACGAAGCGGCGGTGTCGAGGGAGGCCGCCAAGGCCGCCAACTGGGTCGTGGCGCTGGCAGAGCGCCACGCGATTCCGGTCCTCGTGCTGGGCCCGGCGCCCTGTCCGATCGAGAAGGTCAAGGACCGGTTTCGGTGGCACTTCCTGATCAAGGGGCCCGCCGAGGCGTTAGGTAGAGTGGTGCGGTATGCGGCGACCCGGCTCGATGCCGGCCGGGAGGTTCGGCTGGCCATCGATCGCGATCCGGTCAGTTTGCTCTAATCAGCCGCCCCGTCCGACGCTCAGATCGACCCCGACATACGCCCACCGTCCCGGAGCCGGTTCGAACACCCGGCCGCCGAACCCGTTTACGGTCGCCGCGGCCACGTACCGGCGGTCAAAGAGGTTGTTGACGGCCACGAACGGCATGATGGTGGTTCGGCCGCCGCCGGTCTTGATCGGCCAGCGACTCTGGAGCCGGACCGACGTTACCCCCGCCTTCCAGCCGTCGATCGGAATGGTGTTGCGGTCGTCGGCAAAGAACCGGGAAATGATTTGTTGGTCCCATTCCGCGGTGAGGATCCCGACCGTGGCCGTGCCGACGGCGCGGACGACATGGCGGGGAATGCCGGGGACCTGGCGGCCGTTGAGGGTATCAATGGCGGCGCCGTTCTTGAGCACATACCGCTGATAGGTCGCATCGGTATGGTTGTAGACGAGTTGGATAGCGTGGCCCGCCGCCCGCCGCCAAGTTGCCCCGGCCTCGAGTCCCCGAATGACGAGGCGGGCGGCATTCTCGAAGAACGCCCGCCCGTCTCGCTCCCGGGTCTGGACCAGCGCATCGCGAATCGAGGAACGGTAGAGGGCCGCCGTGATCGCGACGGCGCCCCCGGTCCGAAACCCGAGTTCCGTCGTGACGGTCCGCTGCGGGCCGAGATCTCGATTGAAGCCGATGGTGCCGTTGGACTGGTTGACCAGTTCGGTCGTGGTTGGCGTTTCGAAGGCATTGGCCAGCGACCCGTAGACCGCACCGGACCGGCCAAAAGTGTAGCTCGCGGCGAGGCTCCCGCTGCCGCTGGCCATGGTCTTGGCGCCGCTCTGATCGACGCCATCGAGGAGATACCGGTCGGCCACCTGGAACCGGATCCGGTCGTACCGCGTCGTGCCGGTGACCGTCAGGCGTTCCGTCGGCTCGAGGTGAAGGCTCAAGAACGGTCCGATCTCGGTCACGGCTTCCCGCTGGTCGGCTACCGTGGTGTCGGTGGACACGCCGCCCCGGGCTCGTTGATTGAGGCGGTCGTCCCGCATCGTCTGGAAGTCGGCGCCGCCCGAGAGCCGGAGGCGTGCCGACAGACGGCGCTGGAGCGCGAACCGGGCGCCGCCGGCTTTCCGATCGATGGCGCTGTAGGTCCCGACCGCCGGCCCGGCCGGGCCAGGCGGGGCGGTGGCCAGGGGATTCGCGAGGTCGCGCCAGAGGCCGAAGACCGTTGCGTCGAAGGTGTTGCCGTTGCCGTCGGCTCGGGAGACCGTGAGACCGGCTTGGTGCTGGCGGACCGACTTGTCGGCCCCGCGGAGCAGGTTGTTGGCTGCGGCGCTGTCCGGATTGAGGAGCCACTCCGCTTGAGTCAGGGCCCCGGCGTTCTCCGCCCGGGGGCTGTCGGCGAGGTAATACCGGCCTTTGACGAGCCAGCGGCCGGCGACAATGCGGTTGACCCCCAGGCTGAGTTGGGTGGTCAGGGTGCGACTCTGTTGCCGGGCCCAGCGGGATTGGAACCGGGTGACGCCAACGCTGCCGCTCCAGAGCCCAGCCATGCCGGATAGCTGACCGGCCACCCGGCTGGTCCCGAAGCTCCCGGCCAAGGTTCGGAGCCGGGCCGCTGCCGGCTCAGTCGGGAGTGCGGAACTCAGGGCAATGACGCCGCCGGCCGCGTTGCCGTAGAGGGCGGAGGAGGCCCCGATCAAGACCTCGGCCCGGTCCACCAATCCCAAGTCCACGTTGGTCAACTGGCTCTGCCCGTCGGGCAGGGTTTGCGGGATCCCGTCAAGCAGGATCTTGATGCCCCGGACCCCGAAATTGCCCCGAGCCCCGGCTCCCCGGATTGCCAGCCGCTGGTCGAGCGAGGGATTGAACCGGTTGGCCACGTAGATTCCCGGCAACCTGCCTAACGTTTCGTCGAGGCCGTTCTGGAGTTGCCCGCCCCGGAATGCGGTGCTGTCGATGACGCCGAGAGCGACCGGAGCCTTCTGGCGGGTCTCGGTCCCGCGGGTGACTCGGACTTCGAGCGGGTCGAGCCGAGTGACTGGGGTTGGATCGCGCCGACCGGACGTGTCCTGGGGCGCCGCCACCAGGGCGGCCCCCGCCAGTATTCCCATAAACCCAAGCATGTCCGAAGGATAGCCTGCTTGATACCGAGTCGGGGGGTCCCCTACTTTTAGCCTCCCAATGACCGGCTCCTTGCCCGATTTTGCCCGGCCCCCCTTTGTCGGGGCACCCGAAGCCACCTTCGTCCCGGCTCCGTCGGACGGCGTCATGCCGGAGGACTTCTTCACGACGTCCAACCTCCCGACCTACGTCAAGGTCGGCGCCGACTGGATCATGCCGATGAGGCCCCGGATGGATGGGGTCATCGTCCGGCGAGGCTCCGGGCTCGAGACGGTCGAACCCCGAAAAGTCGTCCGGGGCGAGATGGTAGCGGTTGGCCTTGCCGAGGACGGATCCCAGGGGGTGGTGGTCCACGGCGAGGGATTTCTGGGCGGGGTCGCGAGCGCCAACGAGTTCCGGTTCATGTCGACCGAAGTGAGCCGGGAGCGCCCGGTCAACTACGAAGAACTCGCCGAGCGGCTCGAGGCCGAACGCCGCCGGGGCGGCTATCTCGTGTGGGTGGTCGGGCCGGCCCTGGTCCATTCCCGGGCCCGGGCCGATTTCGAGTGGTTCATCGCCAACGGGTACGTCAACGCCGTGCTGGTCGGCAACGCGGTTGCGGTTCACGATATCGAGGCCGCCATCTTCGGCACGACGCTCGGGATGACCAGCACTGGGGAGGCGGCCGCCAGCGGGCACGGTCTCCATATGCGGGCCATCAACCGAATTCGGGCCGCGGGCTCGATCGAAGCGGCGGTCGGGCAGGGGATCGTGACCAACGGGATCATGTATGCCTTGGTGACCCGGGCGATTCCCTACGTGCTGGCCGGATCGATTCGGGACGATGGTCCGTTGCCCGGGGTGGTGGCCGATTCGACCCGGGCCCAGGACGCCATGCGGGAGCACACGGTCAAGGCCACCGGGGCGGTGTTCATCGCGACGGCGTTGCACGCCATTGCGGTCGGCAACATGCTGCCAGCTTTCCACTGCCACCGGGGCGGCCCGGAACCGCTGATGACGATTTGTGTTGACCAGACCGAGTTCGTCGTGACGAAACTCAAAGACCGGGGCACCCACCAAGCGTATGGCGTGGTGACGAATGCCCAGGATTTCATGCATGTCTTTCGCTACTACGTGGAGAAATGTCGCCACTTACCGTGACACCGTCCGGCCCGGGCATCAGCGAAGGGTGGACCCGCCTGGTCGAGGCCATCGGCCTGGCCCTCCCGGTCGCCGAGATCGATGGCGTGTGGGTTTTCAAAACGATTCGTCACCAGGCCCGCGACTTCGGGACCGCCATTCTCTCGCGGATCGACGGCGACCGGCGGCGGATCTATACCGCGAGCTTCATCCTCACGGTCAAAGGAAAGAGCCGGGGCCAGTTCGAATCGGCCATCGCCGAGGTCGGAAGTGGCCCGCTGGAGGCGTTGGCGGAGTTGCTGGCCTTGGTCCCCAAGCGATCCGAGGACGAGGAACCGCCGACGCCGACCCCGGCCGAGCGGTGGTTCCAGAAGGAGGCGGACGTCGTTGCTGACGTCGGCTGACGGCGCGCTCCTCGTCGAGCGGTTCCGGCGGTATCTCCGGGAGCGCCGGCTTCCGGTCACCCGGCAACGGGTGCTGGTGGCGGAGGTGTTGGTCGAAAGCCGGGATCATCCGTCGGTCGAGGTCCTCCGGCGGCGCCTGGTCGAACGCGGCGAGCATGTCGGGTTGGCCACGCTCTACCGCACGGTCGAAGCGTTGGTCCAAAGCGGCCTGGTCCGCGAGCATGACTTCGGCGAAGGATTCAAACGCTACGAACCGTCGGAAGACCGGAGCGAGCATGCTCATCTCGTGTGCCGGCGGTGCGGCGCGGTGGTCGAATTCAGCAACGACCGGCTCGAACGGATGCTCCGAATGACGGCGGATGAACACCACTTCCAGTACGAACGGCATCGGGCCGAAATCCACGGTGTCTGCGCGGCGTGCCGGGGTCGTGACTTGGGCGGGATCGCTGGCCGCCGGGAGGTCTCGTGAGCGACGCCGTCGTTCTGGGACCGGTGGTGGCCTTTCTCGGGGGGATATTGAGCTTCCTCTCCCCCTGCGTGCTGCCGCTGGTCCCGTCCTACCTCGGATTCATCACCGGTTTTACGGTGGAGGAAATGGGGAACCGTCGCCGGCTCGCGATGATCCACGCCACGCTCTTCGTCGTCGGGTTCTCGCTGGTGTTCGTGCTGCTCGGTGCCAGTGCCACGGCGTTAGGCTCCGCCCTCCGGTTCTACAAAGAGTGGATCATGCGCGGGGGCGGGATCCTGATCATTTTCTTTGGCCTGTATTGTCTGGGGATCGTCAAGCTCGGGTTCCTGACTCAAGAGAAGCGTCTCCACCTGGAGCGGAAGCCGGTCGGCTATCTCGGATCGGTCTTGGTCGGGATCGCGTTTGGGGCCGGGTGGAGTCCCTGTATCGGCCCGATCCTGGGCGGCATTTTGAGCTTGGCCGCGACTGAGGCCGACCTGTCCCGCGGGATGACGTTGCTGGTTGCTTACTCGGCCGGCTTGGCCGTCCCGTTCTTGGTGGCCGCCTACGCGGTGGAGTCGTTTCTGGACTGGTTCCAGCGGTTCCGCCGCCATCTTGGACTGGTCCAAAAAATCAGCGGGGTTCTGCTCGTTGCCGTCGGGCTGTTGATCGCCACCGGCCAGTTCACCCGCCTGGCCGGCTATCTCCAGAAACTCACGCCGGACTTTCTGCTTCGGTGGATGTAGCGGATATGTGCTCGAGTTCCGTTTCGATGACCTGGGCTCGGACCAGGTCGGCGAAGCGGCCCTCGCGCTTCTGGAGCGCGTCGTAGGTTCCCCGCTCGACAATCCTGCCATGGTCGAGCACCACGATCTCGTGCGACAACCGGACCGCCGCCGCGCGGTGCGACACCACGAGGCAGGTCTTCCCCACCAGCGCTCCTCGCAATTGATTCAAGATCGCAGCCTCGGTTTGGGCATCGAGGGCCGACATCGCGTCATCGAGCACGACGATCGGCGGGTCTTTGGCGAGCGCCCGGGCGATGGCAGCCCGCTGCTTCTGGCCGCCCGATAGATTGATGCCCCGCTCGCCCAGCATGGTGTCGGCTGGTACCTCGAGCTCGGCCACCCGGGCCGCGCGCTCAAAGCGCCCCTCGTCGGGGAGCCCGAGCAGGACATTGGCGCGGAGGGTATCGCTAAACAAGAACGTCTCCTGCGGCACGAAGCCGACCGCGTCACGAAGTTCCCGAAGGGTCAGCTGCCGGATGTCGACGCCGTCGATGGTGATCCGGCCCTGGTCGGGGTCATAGAGGCGAACCAGGAGCTCCATCAGGGCGGTCTTGCCGGCCCCGGTGCCGCCCACCACGCCTAACGATTGGCCGGCGGGGACGTCGACCGTCACATCCTGGAGCGCCCAGTCCCGGTCGGGGGCTCCGGGGTACCGAAACCAGACTCCTTCAAACCGGACGGCCCGGGCCGTCCGGTGCGGCGGCAGCCGGCGCGGGGCGGGGGGGTCGGCGATCGGATTCGGGGCCCGGAACACTTCGTTGATTCGGGACATTGCCGCCGAGCCCCGGAACCCGAGATTGATGGCCCAACCGAGGAACACCAGGGGCCAGATCAGCAGCGCCAAGTACACGAAGAAGCTGACGAACGTGCCGGTCGAGATGGTGCCGACCATGACCAGTCGGCCCCCGACCAGGAGCACGATGGCGGAACTGAGTCCCCCCATCAGCGACAGTGAGGGGTCGAGGGCAGCCTGGACCCGGGCCAGGACAAAATTCTTCTCGGCATATTCCCGGTTGAGCCGTGCGAAGGTGGCCGCCTCCGGCGTCTCCTGATTGTACGCCCGGACAATCCGGACTCCCGTGAGATGCTGACGGACGAACTCGCTGACCACGCCGAAATGATCCTGAATGGCCAGGGATCGTTGGTGAATCCGCCGGCCCAACCAGCCCTCCAACGCCGGGAGCGCCAGCAGCGGGACCAGCGCCAGGCCGGCCAGGGTTGGATGGACGGCAACCATGGCCGGCAGCAGAATGATGGCGCGGGTAATCGTGTCGATCACGTACATGAGCGCAGGACCGGCCACCATCCGGGCGGCCAAGAGGTCGTTGGTCGACCGGGCGATGAGATCGCCCATCGGGGTGCGATCGTAGTATGACGCCGGGAGGGCCATCAATTTCGAAAACAGATCGTTCCGAAGGTCGAACTCGACCCGGCGGCTCACGCTGTTGAGCAACTGACGCATGCCGTATCGCAGGAGGCCGCCGAGCACCGCGGCCCCGACTAGCAGGAGAGCGGCCCGCCGGGCCTGCCGGACCGGGTCGGGCCCGTCCAACGCATCGATGCCCTGAGCCAGGAATTTGGGGGCCAGGGTATTGAGCAGGTTGGACCCGATGACGCAGGCTAAGCCGGCGGCATAGGTGCCGGTGTATTTTTTGAGGTAGGGGCCAAGGGGCTTCAGTTCACGCATCTAGAGGAGGAGTGAGGCATGAGACCAAATCTGTGGCTGGTGGCGGCCGCCGCGGTGTTGCTGGCCGGTTGCGGCAAGAAAGACGGGGCAGGGGCGGCCGGGCAAGACTCCACCGGTCGGGATCTCTCGCTGGCGCCGGTCGACTCCGGGGCTCCTTTGAATGATGTGGCCTAGGCGGCCGCCGAGAGCGCCTCGGTGACGGCGCCGCCGCCGCTTCAAGCCCCGCCGCCCAATCGGCCGTCCGCTGCGTCACCAGCCAAGCCGGCGTCGACCCCGCCGCCGGCCCCGGTGCTCGTCGCAGGGACCAACCTGGCAATGAGTGCCGCGATCGAGTTTTCGACCAAGCCCCACAAGGTCGGCCAGAAGGTGGCGGCCACCGTGTCGGCCGATGTGACCGACGCCAACGGCCGGGTCGTCATCCCGGCCGGTGCGACCGTGACCATGACGATCGCCGAGCTGGTGGTGTCGGAGAACAAGGACGACAAAGGCAAGGTGGTCCTCAACGCCACCTCGGTGTCGTTCGGCGGCGCGAGTTACGATCTCGAGGGGGTGACCACCGAGGTTGAGCATACCCTGAAGGGTCGCGGGGTTCAGGCCGGTGATGCCGCCAAGGTCGGCGCTGGCGCGGCGGCGGGTGCGATCGTCGGCCGGATCCTCGGCGGCAAGAAAAAGGGAACGGTCGTCGGTGGCGTCATCGGTGCCGCCGCGGGCACCGCCGTCGCCGTCAACTCCGCCGATCGCGTCGTCGTCGTCTCGGTCGGGTCGAAGATCATCCTCAAACTCAAATCGCTGTTCGAAGCCAAGAGCTAGGGCGTCCGCCTAGTTGCTCCCGGCCCCGCCGCCTCCGAGGCGGGGGTCGCTCGCACCAAGCCAACCGGCGGGTGTTCGAATAATCGCCTCGACGTCTCCCATGTAGCCTCGGAGTAAGATTTTGTGGCCCATCGATTCGAGCGCCTGGATCGTCTCGGGCAAGAAGCCGTCGCGCTCGAGACTGATCTGGTCCGGGAGCGACTGGTGGTGCAGGCGGGGCATGGCAAGCGCCTGCGCCAACGACATGCCATGATCGATCACATTGGAAATGACGTGGTAAACTTGGGTGATGATCGTTGGGCCACCCGGGGTGCCGACCACCATCAAGAGGCCCCCGTCCTGATCCAGCACGATGGTTGGGGTCATGGCGGAGAGCATTCGCTTCCCGGGCCGGATTCCGTTGGCCGCGCCTTGGACCAGGCCATAATTGTTGGGCTTGCCGGGCGCGGTCGTGAAGTCATCCATCTCGTCGTTGAGGAGAAAGCCGGCCCCCAGAACGGTCACCGCGCTGCCGAAGCTGTTGTTGAGGGTGGTCGTGACGCTGACGGCCGCGCCCTCGGGGTCGACGATGGAGTAGTGGGTGGTCGAGGGGCCGTCCTTGAGCATCCGAACCCCGCTGGTCGGGGTGGCGCGGGCCGGGTCGATTTCCGTTCGCCGCCGGTCGGCGTGGGCTTGGCTGGTCATCCGGGCGATCGGATTTGTGACGAACGCCGGGTCGCCTAACGAGGCGTTCCGTTCCATGAACGCCCGTCGCATCGCTTCGGCCTCGCGGTGGAGGAGCGCCGGTGATCCGAAGGCCGGCAGCGGGTCGAAGCCTTCCATGATGTTCATGATCAGCGCAAGGGTCACCCCGCCGGACGATACCGGCGGCATCGAGTAGACGGTGTGGCCCCGGTACCCGAACTTGAGCGGTTCCCGCCACACGGCCCGGTACCCCGCCAAGTCCCGTTTGGTGATGATCCCTCTGCCGCGCCGCATCTCGGCCACGATCAGATCGGCTACCCGGCCCCCATAGAAGCCCCGCCGCCCCGAGTTCCGGACGGCGGTGAGGGTCGAGGCCAAGTCGGGCTGGGTCCAGGTCGTTCCGGGCATCGGCGCCCGGCCACCAGGAAGAAACTGGGCTGCCGACGCCGGGAACCGGGAGAGCCGGCTCGAGTCACTCGTGATCGATCGATGGCGGTATTCGTCGACCAGAAACCCGTGCTGGGCCAACCGAATGGCCGGTTCCACCAGCGCGGCCCACGGCAGTTTTCCGAACCGCCGATGGGCTTCGACGAGGCCCGCGACGGCGCCGGGTACCCCCGACGCCAGGTGGCCGGTCCAACTCCGGTCGGTCGGGTTGCCGTCCGGCCCGACGAACATCAACCGGGTCGAGCGCGCCGGGGCGGTTTCCCGGTAGTCGAGCGAGAACACCGAACCGTCGGGTTGTCGGATCAGCATGAACCCACCGCCCCCGATGTTCCCGGCCTCGGGGTGAACCACCGCCAACGCAAACCCGACCGCCACGGCCGCATCGACCGCGTTCCCGCCGTGTTCGAGGATGTCTCGCCCGACCTGGCTGGCGAGCAGCGAACCGGAGACGACCATGGCGCGGGAGCCGACGACGGTTCGGATCGAGTCCCGGAGCGGCCACCCGGGATTCAGACCCTCCTGGGCGGGCAGGCTGGCGCTCCGGAGGAGCCAGAAACCGACCAAAACGATGCCGAGTCGCATTCCGGGAGCCTCGCGGGAGTTGCCATGGCTGATGGGGACCAGTCTAAATTAACCAACTCCGTTCGAACGACGACATGGCCGAACCCGATCTGTCAGCACCGCCGCTCCGGCCCACCGAGCGACGCAACCCCCGCTCGGCCGATATCGATATCGCCGATCCGTTGACCCTGGTCGACATTATCAACGCGGAAGACGCCACCGTGCCGGGGCTCGTCGCCGCGTGCCGGAACGACATTGCCGCGGCGGTGACCTTGATCGAGGCGTCGTTCCGTCGGGGCGGCCGGCTCCTCTACGTCGGAGCCGGCACCAGCGGCCGGTTGGGCGTGCTTGACGCCTCGGAGTGTCCCCCGACGTTCGGGACGGTGCCGGCCCTGGTGGTCGGCATCATCGCAGGAGGCTCCGCGGCGTTGATGAGCCCGGCGGAAGGCGCCGAGGATGACCTGGCGGCGGGCGCGGCGGCCATCGACACGCATGGGGTGTCGGACCGCGACACGGTCGTCGGCATCACGGCGAGCGGGGGCACCCCCTATGTTCGAGCGGCCTTGGGACGGGCCCGTGCCATCGGAGCGAAGACCGTGCTGGTGGCCTGCGCCGAGCCGCCGACTGAGGTCCGAGCGAATTGCGACGTGAGCATTGTGATCGACACGGGTCCCGAGGTCGTCACGGGTTCCACTCGGATGAAGGCAGGCACGGCCACCAAGCTGGTGTTGAACACGCTCACCACAGCGTCGATGATTCGGCTGGGCAAGACCTATGGCAATTTGATGGTGGACCTCCAGGCCTGGAGCCGGAAGTTGGTGGACCGGGGCGATCGGATCGTGATGGAAGTGACGGGTGTCGATCGCCCCGCCGCCCGGGCCGCGATCGATGCCGCCGCCGGGAGCGTCCGCGCCGCGATTGTGATGATCAAGACGGGAAACGGGTTCGAGCAAGCGATGGCCCTGCTCGCTGCCAACGACAACCGGGTTCGCGCGGTCCTTGGCGATCCCCCACCGGTGCGAAACTCATGACGGAACGACCCACGTTGGCGATCGGCTTGATGTCGGGCACGTCCCTCGACGGGATGGATGCCGCCCTGGTCCGGTTGGCCGGGCCCACCCGCGTCGAGTTGGTGGCCTTTGCCCACCTCCCGTACACGGCGGACTTCCGCCATCAGCTCGAACATGCAATGACCCAGGGTACCACCCGGGAACTGGCGCTGCTCAACGTCGCGCTCTCGAATTGGGCGGTCGAGGCCACCCAGCAAGCGTTGGCCCTCGGACATCGCAAGGCGTCCGAACTCGACTTCATTGCGTTTCATGGCCAGACCATCTGGCATGAGCCGCCGGCGGTCACCTGGCAACTCGGGGAACCGGCGGTCTTGGCGGAGGCGTTTGGTGTCCGGGTGGTACACAACTTCCGGACCCGAGACGTGGCCGCGGGCGGGCAGGGCGCCCCGCTGGTGCCGGTGGCCGATGTCCTCCTCTTCGGCGCCGATCATCCGCGGATCCTCCTCAATCTCGGGGGTATGGCCAACCTGACGTTCGTGCCGCATCGCGCGGAGGAGCGGGGCGCGGTGGCCTTCGACACCGGGCCCGGCATGGCCGTCGTCGACGCGGTGGCCCGCCTGGTCGATCCCGCCCTGCCGTTCGACCGGGACGGGCGGCTGGCCGCTCTGGGAGTGCCGAACCAGGCCGCACTTGCCGATCTGTTAGGCGATCCGTTCTTCGCCGCGCCACCGCCAAAGAGCACTGGCCGGGAGCGATTCGGCTCGGCCTATTCGGCCGAGTTGGCGGCTCGGGTCCCGGGCCCGGATGGCGTGGCCACGGCGGTCGAACTGACGGCCCAGAGTATTGCTCGCTCCATCGACCGGTGGGCCCCTGCCGGCACCGAGGTCCTGGTGTCCGGCGGTGGCCGGCACCATCCGGGGGTGATGGCCTCGCTCCGGCGTCACCTCGGCGCCCAACGAACCGTCCGGTTGTTCGACGACCTCTATTTTTCCGGCGATGCCAAGGAAGCGGTGGCCTTCGCGCTGCTTGGCTACCTGACGATTCACGGCCAACCCGGCAACCTGCCCGCCGCCACGGGCGCGCGGGGCCCCCGGGTGCTTGGGGCGGTGACGCCGGCATGAGTGCCGCCCGGTTGGTCATGCCGGCGATTCGGTGGCAGGCCGGTCCCGGCTTTGAGCAGGAGCGGGGTCCGATCGACCGGGCATTGGAGTTGGGGGTCGGGGGCTTCATTGTGTTCGGAGGGACCCGGGAGGCGGTTGCCCGGCTCACCGAGCGGCTCGAAGAAGATGCGGGTCGGTCGCTCTTGATTTCGGCCGACCTCGAACGCGGGGCCGGCCAGCAGGTGGCCGGGCTCACCGAACTGCCGCCGCCCCGGGCGCTCGCGTCGTTAGGCGAC
Source organism: Gemmatimonadota bacterium (assembly GCA_009692115.1). Classification (NCBI taxonomy): domain Bacteria; kingdom Pseudomonadati; phylum Gemmatimonadota; species Gemmatimonadota bacterium. The sequence goes on from SHZU01000009.1 coordinate 40,626, forward strand.
CTCGGGCCGACTCGGGCGGCCGGCCAGTTGACCGGCGCCGAGGCCCGTTCCGTCGGGATCAACTGGGTCCTGGGCCCGGTGGCGGATCTCGATCTGGAACCGGACAACCCGATCGTCCAGACCCGATCGTTCGGCGCCGATCCGGCCCGGGTTGCCGAGCAGGTCACCGCGTGGATTGGTGGGGCCCACGATGCCGGGGTGTTGACCTGTGCCAAACACTTTCCCGGACACGGCCGGGCAGCGGCCGACTCCCACGACCGGTTGCCGGTGGTCACCACCTCGGCGGCGGAACTGGAGCGCACCGATTGGGTCCCGTTTCGGGCGGCCATCGCGGCCGGTACCGACGCGATCATGACCGGTCACGTGGCGTTCCCGTCCCTGGATCCGAGCGGCCGCGCGGCCACCGGGTCCGCGCTGATTCTGGACCGGCTTCGAATCTGGATGGGGTTCGACGGACTGGTGGTGACCGACGCGATGATCATGGAGGGTTTTTCGGCGGCCGCTGGCGCGGCGGAGGCCTCCCGAGTCGCCCTCCTTGCCGGGGTGGACCTGATGCTCTACCCCCCCGATGTGGCGGCCGTGGTCGCCGCCCTCGACGCCGCGGGCGATGACGCCGCCGGGGCCGATCGGTTGGCGGAGTCACTCCGCCGCTATGATCGGGCGCTGGCCCGGGCCACGACCATGGCGGTCGGGCGGCCGCTCGATCGGGCGGTGGCCGGTGAGATTGCCCGCCGGTTGGTGATGGCGGGCGCCGAGCCGATGGCCCTCAAGGAACCGTTCGAACTCATCGTCGCCGATGACGATCAGGACGGGGCCTATCCGCCCTCTCCCAATAGTTACCTCGAAGACGCGCTCCGGGCGGCGGGCCTCGCGTTAGGCGCGGGGGGGAGTCGGCTGCTGCTGGCCTTTGCCGAGCCGAGGGCCTCGAAGGGCCGGGCCGGGTTCGGACCCCGGTGCCGGAGCATCTTCGCGGATCCAGCCACTCGGGCCGATGCGGCGGTGTTGTTCGGGCATCCCCGGCTTCGTCCGGAACTCCCCGCCGGCATTCCCGTCATTCAGGCCTGGCACCGCCAACGCTTGATGCAGGACGCCGTGGCCGAGTGGTTGGTGGCGGGAGGGGTAACGGAAGTCGAGGCCAAGCCCCCCAGGGGCAACTAGGGCCGGAGCAGCGCCGCGAGGTGGCGGGCCGGCACCGCGATCAATCGCTGAGTCGCCAGCCGACCCCCACCCGAAACCAGTCCGACGACCGTTCCGTTTGGGGCAAAGATCGGGCTGCCGCTTGATCCGTGGGTCCCATAGCCGTCCACGCTCAGCAGATCGGGACCGAACTCGGTGATCGTTCCGGTCGCCGAGGTGGCGGCGGTCCCGGTCGTTCGCCAGTCGCCTAACGAATCAAGCCCGAAGGGAAACCCGGTGATGGCCACCGGGTCGCCGACCTTGGCGGAATCGGAGAGCCTCGCCACCACCAGTCTGCCGCCCCGAATCCAGGCGGCCACGACCGCCACATCCGCGCTATCGTGCCGCCGGACCATTCGGGCTTGAAACGCCTGGCCGGTGCCGTTGAAGATCACGGCAATGCGGGTGGCCGGACTATCAAGCGAATCTTCCACCAAATGACGGGCGGTGGCGACCCAGACGGTGTCGCCCTGCCGCCGGATCCCGAATCCGGTTCCGGAGGTGACCCGGCCGCTCCCGAACTCCGCGACGATCACCGCCACGGCGCCGCTGCTGGCCCGGGCCGCGGCCGCGGGGTCGAGCGCGGCGGCGTTGAGGAGTGCTTCGTGCCGGCCGGTGGCCGCGGCAAGGGTCCGGGTCACCGAGTCGAGTGCGGCTCCGGATACCCGCTCCGACGTGATCCGTTGTTTCAGGGAGTCGATTCCTCGTCGAGCGTCCGACAGCGCCGTCGTGAGGCCGGCGATCGGCCCGGTGGCTTGCTCCATCCGCGCCAAGAGGCCGTCGACCCGGGCCAGCAGGGTCGACCGTTCCTGCTCGAGCTCCTGCCGCAGTTGGTACGACTGCCAGGCCATTAACCCACCGGCGCCGCCGGCCACGACCACCGCCACCGCGGCGATCCATCGCCACGGCTTGGTCTGACGAACGACCTCGGCCCGGATCCGCTCGATCGTTCGGCCGGAGGGGCGGATGATGTCCGAGGCCGGGGCCGGATTGGCGACCGCCGGTCGGATCCGGGACCCGGCCGGGAGGGTGGCCACGAGGGTGAATTCGATTGTCGGACCGGTTGGTCCAAATTGGAGGATGTCGTTCGGCTCGAGCGGCCGGTCGCCCCGGACCCGCTTGCTGTTCAGATAGGTGCCATTGGTGCTGCCGAGGTCCCGAACCAGGAAGCCGCCGCCTTGCCTGAACACCGCGGCGTGCCGGACGGAGACTCGGATCTCGTCGGTGGCGTCGAAGGGAAGGTCGGATGAAGGATGGCGGCCGATGGTGGCAAAGTCGTGCGGCACGACCACGGTCTCGCCCTGCCGGGGCCCGTCACGGTATCGGAAGTGGGCGTACATGGACGCCTAACGTTACGGGGTCAGGAGGAAGAGGGCAAGCAGGATCAGAAGGATGCCGATCCCGACCGCGGCCATCACGACCGGGGACCCGGTGCGCCGGACGACCGGGTCGATCGCGGTCTCGGCCGGATCGTTGGCCGGCGGAAGGTCGTCGGCCGGGGGCTCGACCGCCGCGACTTCGCCCGGGGCTTCCGCGTCCGGCACGGGGTACGCGTGGTAGCCGAGGTCGGCCACGCCATCGGGCTCGGCCAGGCCCGGACCCTCGAAGCGAACCGCGACGACCGTGATGTTGTCCGGGCCGCCGCGTTCATTGGCCATGCCGATGAGCCGGCTTCCGATGGCCTGAACGTCCGGCTGCCCGGTGGCCACTGCGGCGATCTCGTCGCGCTTCACGAGCCCCGAGAGGCCGTCGGAGCAGAGGATGAGTAAGTCGCCGCGCCGGATGTCTTGGTAGGTGACGTCAACGCGGACCGTGGCGTCCGGTCCCAGTGCCTGCAGGATGATGTTCCGCCGCTCGCTCTGGGCAGCCTGCTCCTCGGTCAGCTCGCCGGCGTCGATCAGCCGTTGAATCAGCGATTGGTCTTTGGTGAGCTGGACCGCCAAACCCTGGCGAACCAAGTAGGCGCGGCTGTCTCCCACCTGCGCCAAATGGAGCCGTCCGCCAAACACGCCGACGACGGTGGCGGTGGTTCCCATCCCCCGGGAGTCGGGATGTTCGAGCGCATACCGGTAAATCCGCTCGTTGGCGACTTCCACCGCTTCCCTGAGGTGCCTGGTAAAGTCATCGGGGGAGTCGGTGCCCGACGCGGTCCAGGTCGAGCGGAGATGCTGGAACACCGCGTCGGCCGCCATGGCGCTCGCAATTTCACCGGCCGCCGCGCCGCCCATGCCGTCGGCGACGAGAAACAGCGACCCCTTCGGACCCACCGTGGCGGTGCCGCCATCGAGAAAGTCGGTGGTGCCTTTCGTCAGGTCGGCGACCAGGAACGTGTCCTCGTTGTGATCTCGGGTCCGGCCCACGTCGGTCTGAGCCGAAACCCGGACGATCACATTACGGTTGGCCCTCATGGGACATCCTTATAATTCTGAGCCAGCAGGCGGTCACAGCTGGTCAGCCGGTAGAGGCCGCAGGTGGGTCGCACCGCGGTGGCGGCTTCGGCCCGTTGGTCCGTGTCGGCGAGGTGCAGCGCGGTGAGCACTCCCATCTCGGCCCGCAGAGCATCACCATACTTGGCCGAGCGGGCAACCGCCACGGCCTCGGCATGCCCGCGCCGGCTCCGGGATGGCCCGCGACGGGGCCCCTGGGGGCGGAGCGACCTGGCCTGCCGAATCGGACGGAGGTGCCGCATTGCCGGCTGCCTGGGAACTCGGCGGGCTCGGGGCCGGGATGGCCGGACTCACTGCCGGTCCGCCGGACGTTCGCCACACCAGCAAGGCCGCGCCCACGAGTGCCAGTCCGCCCCCCGCTCCAACCGCCCCCCGCCACGACCGGGCTTTCGACGCCACCACCTCGGTCCGGGGCAGGGAGGGTTCGGTTTCGAAACCGTCGGGCGCGAGCGCCGCGGCGGCGGCATCCGCAAAGGGCAAGGAACCGGTGAGCATCCGAAGGAACAGCACCGCCAGCGAGTACTGATCGCTGCGCCGGTCAATTTCGTCGCTCGAGAGCTGCTCGGGACTCATGCATGCCGGCGTCCCGACCACGAGGCCGGTCCGGGTCACCCGTTGGGCGCCGTCTCCGGTGCCGACCTTCGCGATCTCCAAATCAACCACCTTGACCGTATCTTTGCCATCCCCATTGTTTGCGACCGATAGTGGCGGGTCGGTACCCGAGGGCACCCGGCGGGTCCGGCTTCGGGCGGTGGCGTGGGATTCCCTGGGCGTGCCGGCGGTGGTGGTCGACACGGTCATCACCGGCACCGTGTCGGACGACCGGGCCGGGTCGGTCCCAACCGAAGCCCGAGTTCGGGTTCGTTCGGTGCGCTCCGACGGTAAGGTGGACTCATGGCGCGGGTGGCCGGGTCCGATTGGCGCTTGCCTTGCCGCTTCGGAAACTCAGGGTCGGGCTCCAGGAGGTCGAGGTCGGGATCGTGGATGGGGTTCGGGAGGTGTCGCGACGGGTGGTCCGGTTCGTGGTGACGGACGACGAAAAGTGACTCGATCAGATTTGTGATGTGAATACGCCTTAGTGCCGTCGTTCCTTGAGTTTGCAGCATATTGTGCTCAACTCGAAAACCCCCTACTTTATTCCTCCCGCCTTCAGTCTCAACGGTTGAAACTGAAGTGCGGGACAACTTGAGAAGTTCCACTCGTTCTCTTAGCAACCACAACTCAAGCCGTCGAGGGTTGCCCATGGGTTCTGCCACGCCACGGGTTCCGCTACAACTGTCGCCCAACGCCATGACGGTCCTGGAAAAGCGCTACTTGATCCGGGACGAATTGGGCCAGCCGGCGGAACCCGCTGAAGAACTTTTCTGGCGTGTTGCCAGGACCATCGCGACTGCCGATCGGGGCTACGGGGCGTCGGATGGCGCCGTCGAAGAGCTGGCCGATGCGTTCTACGAACTGATGGCCAAACGGTTGTTCATGCCGAACTCCCCCACGCTGATGAATGCCGGGCGTCCGCTCGGTCAGCTCTCGGCGTGCTTCGTCCTCCCGGTCGATGACGCGCTCTCCAATGGGAAGAGCGGCATCTACGATACCTTGACCGCGATGGCGCTGGTCCATCAGTCGGGCGGCGGCACCGGCTTCAGCTTTTCGAAGCTCCGGCCCAAGAACGACATTGTCCGCTCGACCATGGGCGTAGCCTCCGGGCCGGTGTCGTTCATGACCTTGTTCGACGCCTCAACCGACGTGGTCAAACAGGGCGGCACCCGCCGGGGAGCCAACATGGGCATCCTCCGGGTCGATCATCCGGACGTCATGGATTTCGTCACCTGTAAGGACGACACCACCAAGGTCACCAATTTCAATATCTCGGTGGCCGTCACCGATGCCTTCATGAAGGCCGTCGAGTTGGATGAGGAGTACGAGCTCTTCCACCCGGCTACCCGCAAGCTGGCCGGCAAGCTCAGCGCCCGCACCGTCTGGAATCGGATCATTCACGGCGCCTGGAAGACCGGCGAGCCCGGGGTGTTCTTCATTGACCGGGCCAACCACTACAACCCGGTGCCGCACCTCGGATTGTACGAAGCCACCAATCCCTGCGGCGAGCAGCCGTTGCTGCCGTATGACGTCTGCAATCTCGGTTCGGTCAACCTGGCCGAGTTCGTGGCCGACGACGATCTCGACTGGGTGGAGCTCCGCCGGGTGGTGCATCTCTGCACCCATTTCCTCGAAAACGTAATCGACGCCAACCACTACCCGCTGCCGGACATCACCGCGCTGGCCCAAAAAATCCGCCGGATCGGTCTTGGCGTCATGGGGCTCGCCGATGTCTTTGTCCGGCTCGGATTGCCCTACGACTCGGCCGAAGCGGTCGAGTTGGGCCGGAAGATTCAGCGCTTCATCGACAACGAGGCCAAGGTCGAGTCCGAGCGGCTGGCCGCCATGCGCGGCGCGTTCCCGGAATGGGAGCGGAGCATCTGGGGTCCGGATGCCACCTGCGCTCGCGACCACGACGGCAAGCGAATTCGGCCGATGCGCCGGTTGCGCAACTGCAACGTCACCACCGTTGCCCCGACCGGCACGATCTCGATCATTGCCGGCTGCAGTTCCGGCATTGAGCCGCTGTTTGCCGTCGCCTTCATGCGGAATCAGGCCGGCGTCCTGATGCCCGACGTGAACGAAGACTTCGTGGCCATCGCCAAGCGAGAGGGTTGGCACACCGACGAATTGCTCCGACGGGTGGCCGAGACCGGTCATGCCCGCCACCCGGAAGTGCCCGAGAAGTGGCAGCGGGTATTCATTACCGCCAACGACATCGGGGCCGAGTGGCATGTCAGGATGCAGGCCGCGTTCCAGGAAGCCAATGACAGTGCCATTTCCAAGACCGTCAATTTTGCGAATCACGCCTCCGAAGCCGAGGTGGCGCAGATCTATCGGATGGCGTTCGAACTTGGCTGCAAGGGTGTGACCGTCTATCGCGACGGGAGCCGCGACATGCAGGTGCTCTCCTCCGGCTCCACCGCGAAGAAAGTTCAGGAGGACGCCACCAAGTCCGGTAAAGCTCAAGCCCGCGGCGATCTCAACGCCATGATGCTGACGGCCGAACAACCGGCGGCCACCGCGGTCGTCAACCTCGGTGGCCCGCGGATCGACAGCGCCGACCTCCATGGTGAACTCGCGGAAATCCGAGCGGAAAACGACCGGCTTCGGAAACTGGTGCACGAGCTCGAGTCCGAGAATCTCCAACGGCGCCAAAAACGGTCTCGGCCGGAGTTGCTCAAAGGCTCGGTCCGCCGAATCGAAACGCCCCTCGGCACCCTTTACGTCACCCTGACCGAGGACGACAAGAATCAGCCGTTCGAGGTCTTCATGAGCCTCGGAAAAGCGGGCGGCGCCCTGATGGCCGACGTCGAAGCACTCGGCCGGCTGATTTCGTTGGCCCTCCGGTCGGGCATTCCGATCAAGGAAATCCATCGTCAGCTCCGGGGCATCAGCTCCGACCGGACGATGGGCCTCGGCGCCAACAAGGTAATGTCCGTGCCCGATGCCGTCGGGATTGCGCTCGAACGCTGGATGCAGGAAAAACAGGGCATTCAACAGGAGTTGCTCCCGGGGCCGGCCGCCGGCTCGATGGCGGAGCCGGTCAGTCAGTCCGTCGTCGTCGGCAACGAGCAGATGTCGCTGGGAGGAATGCCCCAGACGTTGGCTGGTTCCTGCCCGGACTGCGGGTCGCAACTCGAGTATGCCGAGGGGTGCGCGAAGTGCCATGTCTGCGGCTTTAGTGAATGCGGCTGAAGCCGGCCGATCTAGACGCCGGATCCGATCGATAATACGCCGCCCGCGGATCCGACGAAGAACGGGCCATCGTCCAACGGCATCCGATCGACGGTGCCCGGCTGATTCTCGAGCGGGAACGGGGGCTCGGTCTGGCCGCGGTGGTGGCGTACGAGCATCATATCTTCCTGAACGGCGAGGGATATCCCGCGATGCGGTTCCCCCGGGCCTGCCACTATGCCAGCCGAATCGTTCATGCCTGCGACATCTACGACACCCTCTGTCCCGACTGGCCCTATCGCCAGGCATGGGAGCCCGAACAGGCGCTGACCTACCTCTTCGAGCAGGCCGGACGGGAGCTCGACCCCGAGATCGTCCGGGCCTTTTCCGAGATGGTCACGGAGGTCCTGGTTCAGCGCCTAGATGCCGGGTCCCCCCGAACGGAGGACCCAGTCGAACCGGCCCTGCCTCCGACCACTTGTGCAACGCCGCCAATGGCGCGAGCGTAACACCCTCGCTGGGCCCGCCGACCTCCGGCACCCGAGCGATCCGCTACCCTCACGAGTGATGGAGTTGACCAACCCGATGGCTGACGAAAACGAGACCCCGATCGCGCCCGCCCGCGTGGCCCAAGAACTCAAGGCGCTGAGCGATGGGCGGAAGGCCGGCAAATTCAATGAGAACGAGTACGAGCACCGGTTCTCCCGGATGATCTCCGAACTCCGCGACCGGCGGATTTCCGGAACCAGGGCTGAGATCATGGCCACCCTGACGCCCCTCAAGGTCGACGGCACGGTGACGGACACTGATTGGATGCGGCTGGTCAAGCAACTCGGGCTGGCTTGATCCTTTCGTAGGTCGCCCAATGGCCATTGCCTCCCGCCGAGTCACCCCGACCGTCGTTATCGGCGGGGCGCCGGTTGGCTCCGCCCATCCCGTCATGGTTCAGTCCATGACCAACACCGACACTGCCGACGTCCTGGCCACCGTCCGGCAAGTTGCCGTGCTGGCCCGGGCCGGGAGTGAGGTCGTTCGGGTCACGGTCAACAACGACGAGGCGGCGGCCGCGATCCCGGCGATCGTCGAGGAGCTCGACCGGCTGGGGCTCGCCGTGCCGATCGTCGGTGATTTCCACTACAACGGCCACCTGCTGCTGACCCGGTATCCGGCATGTGCGCGGGCCTTGGCCAAGTACCGGATCAATCCCGGCAACGTCGGCGGCAAGCGCCACGACGAACATTTCCAGGCCATCATCGACGTTGCCCTCGCCAACGACAAGCCGGTCCGGATCGGGGTCAACTGGGGCTCCCTCGATCAGCAGCTCCTGACTCAATTGATGGATGAGAACGCCGCCCGGCCCGACCCGCTCGAGGCTCGCGACGTGACCATGAATGCGATGGTCGAAAGCGCGGTGCGTTCCGCGGCCCAGGCCGAGTCACTCGGGATGGCGCACGACCGGATCATCCTGTCAGCCAAGGTCTCCGGGGTTCAGGATCTCATCGACGTGTACCGAATGCTGGCCGCCCGGTCGGACTACCCGCTCCATCTCGGCTTGACCGAAGCCGGCCTCGGCATGAAGGGTATCGTGGCCAGTACCGCCGGCCTCGCCGTCCTCCTGCAGGAGGGCATCGGTGATACCATCCGGGTGTCGTTGACTCCGGCCCCCGGCGGCGACCGGGCCGAAGAGGTCCGGGTGGCCCAGCAGATTCTCCAATCGTTAGGTCTCCGGAGCTTTCTGCCCCAGGTCACCAGCTGCCCCGGCTGCGGCCGCACCACCAGCACCTTCTTCCAGTCGATGGCCCAGGAAATTCAAGACTACCTCCGCGACCAAATGCCGGCGTGGAAAACCACCCGACCGGGCGTCGAAACGATGAAGGTGGCGGTCATGGGGTGCATCGTGAACGGCCCCGGCGAGTCCAAACACGCCAACATCGGGATCTCCCTCCCCGGCACCGCCGAGGACCCCCGAGCCCCGGTCTTCGTCGACGGCGCCCTCCGGAAGACCCTGAAAGGCGATGCGATCGTCGCCGAGTTCCTCGCCATCCTCGACGACTACGTCGCCACCCGCTTCCCGCCGAGTGCCGAGTGCCGAGCGCCGAATTCCTAGGCAGCCCCCTCACCGCGCTCCCGCTGCTCTTCGGCGCCGGCCTGGTCACCAGCCTGACTCCCTGCATTTATCCGATGATTCCGATCACGGCTGGGGTTTTGGGCGGCGCCGGTGCCGTTGGACGGTCGCGGGGCCGAACCGTGGTCATGAGTCTGGTCTATGCGCTCGGCTTGGCCACCGTCTATGCGTCGCTCGGCCTGATAGCAGGCCTGACCGGAACCCTCTTCGGGACCATCAGCTCGAACCCGTGGGCCTACTTTGCGATGGGCAATCTCCTGCTGCTGGCCGGCCTCGCCATGCTCGACGCGATTCCGATCCTGGTACCGGAGCGATTCTTGACCTGGGCCGGCCGGTTCGGAAGCCAATCGTTAGGTGCGGTGTTTCTGATGGGCGCCACGTCCGGACTGGTGGCGGCGCCCTGCGGGGCCCCCGCGTTTGCCGCCGTCCTGACCTTCGTCGGCGCCACTCAGAGTGCCGGGCTTGGGTTCCTGTATCTTTTCGTGTTCAGTCTGGGGATGACGGCGCTGCTGATCGGGATCGGGATTTTTTCCGGCACGGTGGCGGCGCTACCGAAGCCGGGGCGGTGGACTGGGTGGATCAAATGGGCCGCGGGCGTCTTGATGCTCGCGATGGCCGAATACTACTTCGTCAAGATGGGGCAGGTGATATGAGCTCGGCACTCGGCAGGTGCGGGTTGATCGTTCTGGGGGTGGGGTTCGGGGGGCCGGTGGCGGCGCAGTTTGATGCGGGGATTCCGATCGGGACCAAGGCGCCGGTCATTGCGGTCAATGGAATGGACGGGAAGCCGGTTGATCTTGGGGCCTGGGTGGGCAAGCAGCCGGTGCTGATCGAGTTCTGGGCCACGTGGTGCTCGGTTTGTCAGGACCTGTTGCCGGAGCTTGAGGCGGTTCGGACACGATATGGTGACCGGGTTCAGATGATTGGGGTCAACGTCACGGTCAACGACTCCCGCGACCGGGTCCGCCGGTATTTGGGGGTCCACAAGCCGCCGTTCCTGGCCCTCTATGACGACACCGGGGTCAGTAGTCGGGCCTTCGACGTCCCAATCACCTCCTATATTGTGGTCCTCGACGCCAAGGGCACAGTGGTCTACACCGGCTCCGGCTCGGACCAAGACCTGGTGGCCGCAGTGGCCAAGGCCATCCCCCGATGAAGTCCGTCATGTGGCTGGTCGCCGCCCTGATCTGCCTGCCTTCCGCGGCCCAGTCGCAGGAACCGATCCGCGCCAAACTGATGGGCGCCCCCCGTCCCGGCCGCCCCGCCCCCGCCATCGTTCTCCCCTATCCCATATCCCACCCCCAATGCCGAGCGCCGAGTTCCGAAGCACCAGCGAACTCGGCCGGGTCGTGGTCCTCGCCTTTGGCGGGCGGCCCGAACCCGCCCTTCGGATCGACTGGGCCGCGCTCGCGAGGCGGGCCGACTCGCTCAAGAGCCCGCGGATCGTTCTGGTCGGGGTGGCGCGAGCCGGGATGTCTGAGGTTCAAGGGCTGAGCGGGTCTCTGGGCGGGTCGCTCAAAGTCCTGACGGACAGTGGGGGCCGGGTCCATCGCCAATTCGGCGTCAGCGACCGGGATCTGGGCTGGACGATCGTGGTCGCGGCGGACGACGGGACCTTGGTAGCCTTGGAGCGGTTCGCCACCATGGCCGACGGCAAATGGTGGTTAGCCGTGGCCGGGGCGATCGCCCGGTGAGTTACGGCTCCTGTTCGGGGCCAGGGGCCAGTGACGCAATTTCGGGCTGGCGAACCTCCTCAAGTCCTTGCGGTCAGGTCTCCGGCCCGCTGGCGGCGGTGCCGGTCGATTCCGCGACCCAGCCCGCAACGATGCGAGAATCAGCAACTTGCGCTGCCCCAATCAGTTCCGGCACGGTGGTTGCTCGGCGAGCGGCCGAGGCCCTGACGGGTTCGACCGAAGTTGCACGGTTTTGAATCACCGGAGATGGTTGATCGGCCCCGGAGGGTCCAACCCAAGGATGGAACAAGGTTTAGGTATTGACCTGAAGGCGAGCAATGGCTAACTTGATACGTTATTTTCCAGTCGGGTCACTCGGTTGTCCTGGGCTGATGGGTTGGGTTTTCGGGGTTTTTGCCCGAAGCCGGAACTCCTCGGCATTGACATCATGAGGCCCCGGACCAGGGCGGCGAGACCGGGAAGTCGGCGGCGAGGGCGGCGCGAATGTGCGCTGGCTCACAGCGGCCGAATGGTCTTGCCGCTATCGTAGTGTCGAAGCAGTGGATTCAGGTGGGTTGCAGAGTATTGCAGGCACACGGGTTTTTGTCCTCGCAGGTTCATCGATCATAGGGGGAGTGAATGAACAAGCTTTACCGTTCCTTGTTGCTGACCGGCAGCCTCGCCGCGGTTCTGGCTGGTTGTGGTGACGATGTCACCATCACCGCGCCGCCGCCGCCGCCGCCGCCGACGCCGCCGCCCGCCCCGACGGTCCGCTCGATCACCGTCGGTCCTGACGGCGCGTCGGTCACCGTTGGCGCCACGTTGAACATGACTGCGGCCGTCAACGCCGATGCCGGCGTGGCCACCACGGTCACCTGGACCTCCAGCGACGCCACCAAGGCGTCCGTCAGTGCCACGGGCGTCGTCACAGGCGTCGCGGTTGGCGCCGTCGGGGTCCGGGCTTGCTCCACGGTCAACACGTCGGTCTGCGGTGTCGCGACCGTCACCGTGGTGGCCTCCCCGGTTGCCGTGGTCACCGATGTGACCGTGACGCCGTCGGCCGCGACCCTCGTCATCGGCCAGCAGATCACCGCCACCGCGACCGTCCAGGGCACCAACAGCCCGTCGCAGGCCGTGACCTGGTCCTCGCTCGCTTCGAGCATCGCCACGGTTACCGCGGGCGGCGTCGTGACCGGCGTGGCAACCGGTGTTGCCGTCATCAAGGCAACCTCGAACGCGAACTCGTCGATCGCCGGCACCCTGTCGGTGACGGTCGCCACGCCGCAGCCCGCGACGATCTCGATCCAGTCGATCACCACCGGCGGCCTCAACACCCCGGTTACCCTCAGCTCCGTCAGCGGCCAGATTGAAGTCACTCTGAACGTCGACAACGGCGCGTACACGATCACCAAGGCCCAGGTTTTGGTCAACGGCGCTACCGTCCTCGCCGAGCAGACCTTCGCTTCTGGATCGGCCAACGCGGCGCCGGAAGCGGCCCCGTCGACGATCGTGCTGAGCGTGAACACCCGGCAGGTTAAGCTCGTCAGCGACAAACCTGTGCCGCTCGTCTTCAACGGCCCGAACTCGATCACCGCCCGGATCTACGTGGAGGGCATCACGGCTCCGATTTCGTCGGCCGCGGCCACCGCCACCTTCCGGAACAAGGACGCGTTCACGGAAGGGTCGGACCCGGTCCTGACCCCGCTGTCGACGACCCCGTCCGCCGCGGACACCGCCGACGACGGGAGCGATATCACGTGGTACACGGGCAACGTCGAGTGGACGGGTGGACCGAACTACGTCTCATTCTTCCCGCGGACCCCGACAATCGAGGCTTTCTCGAACAACTGTGGTTCGGATGGCAGCAATCTGACCGGCACTCACTTGACCGGCTACGCCCTCGGCGGGGAGTTCGATTGCGAGGGCGAGGATGCCTTCGAGGACGCCGTCTCGATCGATAGCTTCCACGTGACAAAGGGCACCGACCCGACCGTTCCCGGTGACGTCGTTTATGTCGCGCACGAAGTCGGTGAGACCGAGTTGGTTGGTTCTGCGTACACGGTCGACGGCACCTCGCGGTACAACCTGGTCAGCGAAGGGTCGCTCGCCTACGGCGACACCGTCTACATCGACCTCAAGGCGCCGACCGTCACAGCGGCCCAGGTGCGGTTCAACGCCGGCGCCGATTATAAGTGGATCAAAGCATCGTACGACTTCGTTAACGCGTTCGCCTCGTTTACGGATGGCGGCTCTGGCGCGAAGGCATCGACCAGGAAGGCCTTCGCTGGCGCCGCCGCCATTGACGTCATGGATGACTGCGACCTGGCGACCACCGCGGTCTCCACGGGCGCTGACCTTGCCGAGACCGCGACGTCGGACGATGAGTCCGGCTACTCCATCTGCATCCAAGGGGCGGACAGCCTTGGGAACACCTCGGAGCTCATTCCCGGCCTCGCCTTCTTTGGCGTCGACAAGACTGCGCCGACCGCCCGGTACGTGACCTCCGCGAGCCCGGCGACGTCCGGTTCCATCTCGACGGGAACCGACACCGCGGACACCAGGATCTACAAAATTGGGTCCACCCACACCACCGCCAACATATTCGCCATTGAGGCGATCGACGGCAGGTCCGGCTTCCACCAGGGCAGCGCCGTCGTGGGCTTCCCGACGACCATGGCCCGGACTCGCCTCAACACCGCCGCCGCCGCCGCGACCACCTGTACGGTGGGCAATGCGACGCTGCCGACCGTGCTGGCCGACAGCTACATCCGGTCGGTCGAAGCCGACGCGAACTGCAGCGACAATGCGGCCACGACGCTGGGCTACTACACCTGGTCGGGGTATGTGACCGACCGTGCCGGCAACGTGAGCAGCACCTTTACCCGGGAATTCGCCAAGGACGACCTGGCGCGGCCCAACATCACCGCCCTCGCGCTGGGCCAGGCGACCCTTACGCCGGGCGCGGCGGCCATCTTCAAGGTCTGGGGCTCGGATGACCTCGAAGTCATCGAGGGCAGCCTCCTCGTCAATTACGACAACGACAACGACGGGACTGTTGAGCATTCCATCCGCTATCCGTACTCGTTGTTCCCGATTGGGACACGGTGGAACGCTAGCCTCACCACGACTATTACCGGCTCGGAGCTGACGATTGCGTCCCTGATCGGGCGGGTCGACTCGGTGGACGTAACCGATAGCCTCCCGTTCGCCCTTGCCAGCTACGCGACTGGCGGGAAGGCCGCGCCGGACTCGGTGTATGCCAACCTGCGTGACGTGGGCTCTCAGGTGGACGCCACCCCGATCGGCATCGCCCTCGACTCGCTGACGCAGTTCTCGGCGAAAACGGTGGCGGCTTGGCAGCTCACCTCGGGCATCTTCGATGCTGCTTCTAATCGCACCTGGTCGGGTGTGGTTAGTGGCGACAATCTCGTCGCGACGCAGAGGACGGGCCTCGGCGTCACCGCAGCGTACTTCACTTCCGTGACCCTCTACGGTGTCCTCAGCGGTGAGCTGGTGAACTGCGGTTCGATGGGCACGGCGACCATGGCGGACAACGGTGTCTACCGCACCTGGCAGTACTCGGTCGCTGAACCGGAGGACGGCGATGACTGCTACGGCGCCACTGACTGGTACGTCGGCGGTGTGAAGGGCAACGCCGTTCTCCTGTCGGTACTCTTCTCGGATCCAAGCTAATAACCGATCAGGGCAGTGTTGTGAGCGGGCCCCCGTCGAAAGGCGGGGGCTCGTCTTTTTCGGGGGGATCGGGATATTTGAGGCCCCGCGTTGTCCCGATCTCCCTCAACGAAGCGGCCCCGCCGTACCGGGCGGGGCCGCTTCGTCAGGTCATGGTGTTCGGGGTCAGACGTTGACGGCCCCACGGGAGAACCAGGCCCCGAAATACTGCGAGATGGCGGCCGGCCTGGCCGGCTGGGCTGCCGTGGCGGCGGACCCCATCCAGAGGTAGGTCAGCAGGGTCCCGAGGCCTTCAGGGGTGTTCGGGACGAACCCGCGGTTCACCGCATCGAGGAAGAGGCGTCCCTCGGGCCCGATATCGGACACCCCGTTGGCCGCCGGGTCCGGGTACTGCGCGAACTTGGCCCTCAGCGACTCGTCCACCGAGGGTTTGGGGGAGAGGGTCGGTTGGTTGCCATCGGATATGGTGGCGGAGTCGGGAACGGCCGGGGCCCCGCTGTCGATGGATGCCGACGGGCTGGCCTCGGGTCTGGCGGCGAGTTCGAGCTTCCGGGTGACCACGGACTCCAGGGTCTCGCCGATGTCGATCTGAACCTGGTCGATCGGCAGATCGAGGGCTGGCTGGTCGGGCCGCCGGAAACCCCGTCAGCGTCGCTCTGGGGCGTCAGGCCAGCTGCGGGGTGGTGTTTGCGCCGCCGCCGAATGACGCCCCAGAGGGCCGAATGGCGCGATCGAGGGGTCGGTTCCAGCCGCATCCTCGAGGGTCTGCGCGAACGTCCGCGTGCCGGACTGAGTTTCCGTAACCGGCACGGCTGGCCGGGAACGGTTTACCGGGCTGATTCCCGGTGACAGGATGGAATTCAGCGTTCTCAAGATGTCCATGTCGTTTCCCCCCCCAACCACTTGGCGGCTGGATGAGCGTTTCGGCCCCGACGCGGGGCCGATGGTAGCGGGGGTGCAGGTGCACCCCGGGGGCCCCGGCCCCGGCATTTGTAGGTCGAGGCCTACATGTTCCAAGTAAACCGGCCCCAGATATCGGACCGGTCCGCGATGAAGCCGCGAATTGGGTAGAGCGCCTGAATGACGAGGTACCCGGCGATCAGCGGGTTGACGAACCATGAGGGGCGCATGCTATGCTGGGAGGAGCTTGATGCCGGCATAGGGTCGGAAGGCCGGGTCTCGAGTGACAATGGTGAGGTGGTCGGTCCGGGCCTGGGCAATCAGGAGGCGATCGAACGGGTCTCGGTGGTGCCAGGGCAGGTGGGCTACTTCGGCGGCGTGGCGGAGATGGATCGGGAGTTCTTCGAAGTGGTTTTCGAGGAGGGCTTCGGCCACGGTGCGTTTCGTGACCGGGCGGCCGAGCGAGGTCTTGATGGCGATTTCCCAGCCGGTGGCCGAGCTGACGAAGACTTGATCGGCGTCCCGGATGGCCCGGGAGGCCTCGGGTTTGAGGCGGGCCCCCTCGTCCCACCAGATCAGGACGTGGGTATCGAGGAGGAGCCTCACTTGGGTTCGAAGTCGGCCTGGACTTCGGGCGGAAGTGGATCATCGAAATCGTCCCCGACGAGCCAGGAACCGTGGCCGCGACCGGGCGTCCGGACCGGGCGGGCCGGCATGCCAACAAGGCGGGCCATCGGCTTACCCGATTTCATGATCACGATTTCTTCGCCGGCTGAGGCCAACTCCACCAGTTCGGACAGGTGGGTCTTGGCCTCGTAGAGGCTCATCGGTTCGCGGACGTACCAGACTTTGGTTTCCACCGGATCCGTTTTCATGGACCCAATTATCGGTGTTGACCAATGTGGTCAAGTATCAGGCGACGTCCGGCGGCAGACCGGTACCGGCTGCCATCGACCCCTCCTTGGGAAAACCAGGCCGACCCATCGCGGCGAAGGTCAGGCGCTTGCCGAGCTCGACCCCGGGCTGGTCGAACGGGTTGACCCCGTACCAGGCCCCGGCAAATCCGGTGGCCAACTGCATGAACATGATCAGCTCGCCGAGGACATCGGCGTCGAGCCGGGGCACCTCGATGGTGGCGTTCATCCGGCCCATCCGGGCCAGGGCCGCCGAGGTGGCCTCCTGTTCGGCGTGGAGCAGCTCGCCGAGGGAGTGGCCCTGGAGGTAGGCCATTTCTTCGGGCAAGTCCGGACGGTGGGGAATTCGAATGTCCTCGCCGGGGGCTTCGATCCGAATGAAGGTGACGACCTTGTCGAACGGGCCCTCCATGAAGAGCTGGACCTGGCTGTGCTGGTCGGAGGCCCCGACCGCGCCTAACGGAGTCGGGCCGGCAAAGACCGGCTGGCCCCGCCGGTCGACCCGTTTGCCGAGGCTCTCGGCCCAGAGCTGGACGAACCAGGCGCCGAAGTCGCGGAGCCGGTCGCTGTAGGGCATCAGGACGTGGATTTTCGCGCCGAGCCAGGCATCGGCGGCCCAGAGCAGGCCGGCGTACAGGGCCGCCGGGTTCTTGAGGAGGTCGGTCTCAGTACCCTTCTCGAGGGCTCGGTCGGCGCCTCGAATCAGGCCCTCGATGTCGATCCCGACCAAGGCCGCCGGCAACAGACCGACCGCCGTCAGCACGCTGAACCGTCCCCCAACCTCCGGCGGCACCTCGAGCGCCGCGATTCCCTCCCGGGTGGCGAGTTCCCGGAGCGGCCCCTCGGTCGGATCCGTCGTAAACGCCAAGTGCCGAACCGCCGCGTCCGGCCCGAGCGCCTGATCGAGCCAGCCCCGCACCACGAGGTACTGCGCCAGCGTCTCCGCCGTCCCCCCCGACTTACTGATCACGTTGACAAACACCCGCCGCGGATCAATCCGCCGAAGCGCCGCCGCCATCGACGTCGGATCGACATTTTCGAGCACCGTAATCCGCGGAAAATACTCCCGCGCCTCATCATCTAACTCATTCCACGCCGGCGCCCGAAGCGCCGTCACTAACGCCCGCGTGCCGAGTGCCGAGCCCCCAATGCCGAGCACAAGGATATGGTCGTACGCCTGGCCCATGCCCTCGGCGAATCGCCGGATGCCGGCGACCACGTCGGCTTGTTGGCCCAGCCCATAGAAACCGTATTCGCCTTGGCTTCGTCGGGTCTCAACTTCGGCGAGCACCCCGCCGAACCGTTGCGTCAACTCGGCCACCCGGTTTCGACCGAGCCCGTGTTGCCCGTCGAGCTTGTCGCTCAAGATCCGACCGTAGTGAAGTTTTATGGGGCAATCTCCAGAGTAAGCCCGTCGTAACCTGGTTCAATTCCCGCTGGCAGGGAAGCGGCCAGCTCGGCGTGGCCGGTTTCGTGAGTCAAATGGGTCAGGTACGTCCGCTTGGCCCCGATCGCTTCCGCGGCCGCGATCGCCTCGGGAATGCTCTGGTGGGTGGGATGCTCTCGCCACCAGAGCGCATTCAGCACCAGCACGTCGAGGCCGGCCAGGGCCGCTCGGGCCGCCGCCGGCACGGATTTGACGTCGGTGAGGTAAGCCATCCGGCCCACTCGAAAGCCGAGGACTTCGACCCGGCCGTGGGCAAACGGCAACGGCAAGACCTCGACGCCGGCTGCCGTGAACGCCCGCCCGGGCGTGATCGTTTCGAGCGCCAACCGCGGTTTCGAGGTGCCGGGGATCGGCACCATGCCGTCGTCGAAGATGTAGCGGTACGACTGCCGGAGCAACGCCGCGGTCGTTTCGTTGGCGTAGACCGGCAGCGGGCTCCGGTGTTGCAGCGAAAAGATCCTCAGGTCGTCGATGCCCGCCACGTGGTCGGCATGTTCGTGGGTGAAGAGCACGGCCGCAATGTCGGCCACCCCAGCGCCTAACAATTCGACTCGAACTTCCGGGGGCGTGTCGATCAGGATGTTGCCGCCGGCCGTCTCGATCAGCGCGGCGGTCCGATGGCGGCGGTCGCGCGGATCGGTCGAGCGGCAGACGGCGCACCGGCAGCCGATCTGCGGAACCCCGAAGGAGGTGCCCGTCCCGAGAAGCGTGAGCCGCATCGAAACCCGGCTACACCGTTTCGATGCGGAGGAGGTTGGTGGTGCCCGCCAGGTCGAACGGCACGCCGGCGGTCACGACGAACCGGTCGCCGGGCCAGGCCAGGCCCTTCTTGACGATGATCTCTCGGGTCACGGCCAGCATGGCTTCGTAGTCGGGGCGGCGTTCGACGACCGCCGGAATGACGCCCCAGATCAGGGCCAGCCGGCGGTAGGTATCGGCTTCGGGGGTCACGGCCAGGATCGGCGTCAACGGCCGGTACGACGCGATGGTCCGGGCCGTGAAGCCGCTGCTCGTGAGGCAGACGATCAGCGGGACCTTGAGCAGCTCGGCCGCGGCGCAGACCGCCACGGCGATGGCGTCTTCGGTTCGGGCGGTCACGTGGGGCTGGTTGAGCTGAGCGATCGATGCTTGCCAGACGGAGGCATGGTCGTCGCCGTCCTGCCGGTGCGACTCGACCTCGCGGGCAATTTGGTCCATGGCCAAGACGGCTTCGAGCGGATAACTGCCGACGGCGGTCTCGGCGGAGAGCATGACCGCGTCGGTGCCGTCGAGAATGGCGTTGGCCACGTCGGAAACTTCGGCCCGGGTGGGCCGCGGGGCCTTGATCATCGACTCGAGCATTTGGGTGGCGGTGATCACGGGCTTGCCGTGCCGGTTGGCCTCCCGGATCAGTTTCTTCTGGACCAGCGGGACCTGTTCGAACGGGAGCTCGACGCCGAGATCGCCCCGGGCCACCATAATGCCGTCAGCGGCGTCGAGAATGGCGGTCAGGTGCTGGAGCGCGGTGTCCTTCTCGATTTTGGCGATCAGTTTGACGTGCTTCGGCACCAGGCGACGGAGGCCTTCGATATCCTGGGGGCGGCGGACGAAACTCATGCCGAGGTAATCGGCGCCGAGCTCAGTGGCGTGGATCGCATCCTCGCGATCTTTGTCCGTCAGCGCCGGCGCCGACACTTCGACGCCCGGAAGGTTCATGCCCTTGTTCGATTTGAGCATGCCGCCGTACCGCACCGAGGCGTGGACTTTGTCGCCGATGACACTGGTGACATCGAGGGCGAGCAGGCCGTCATCGAGGAGGATCCGGGTTCCGGACCGGACGTCGGCGGCCAACTCGCGGTAGGTCGTCGGAATCTCGTTCGGGGCCGCGACGTCTTCGGGCGCGAAGACCACCGATTGCCCGAAGGTCAGTTGAATCGGCTCCGCGAGGTCGCCGATCCGAATGCGGGGACCTTGAAGGTCGACCAAGATGGCCGACGCCTTGTCTCGCTGGCGCTGGATTTCTTTGAGATCGGCAATCCACCGACCGCGGATCTCCGGGGTGCCGTGGGATGAATTCACCCGGACGACATCGACCCCGGTATCGAGCATGGCGCGCATTTGGTCCGGCTGTTCCCAGGCGGGTCCCAGGGTGGCGACGATCTTGGTTCGACGGCTTTCTCTCGGCATTGATCTCGGCACTCGGCGCTCGGCGCTCGGCTGTGGTGGAGGGCTCGTCGGTCGAGATGTGGAAACCACAGATCGACCAGTGTGTTGATTGTAAGCGCTTATATCATAATGACATAAGCTTTCGAATCAAACTGGCTATCCACAAAGTGTGGCGGTCGATTTTGGGCCGATTGAGAGGGATAATATCCCTGTACAGTTATGTGGAATTTCCTGGTTCTCCACATCGGGGTTTTTCGCGGGTTCGATCGGGTGAGGTTCAAAGTGTTCGCTGGTAACGGGATCGGGCCGGTCGGGGCAATCCACAGAATTGGGTTTCTTTTGACCGGCGCTCCACAATCCATGCACATAACGACGTTATGTGGACAACCGAGCGGGGCTTGACTTTTTTTCGGCTCTTGCAATGGTCCCTGACCGTTGCGTGACGATGGGTTCGGCCCCGGTCGGCCGGGTCGGCCTTACCTGGCTCGTTTCGGCAGGCTAAATTGTTGATCAGGCAACTACTTACGGATTCTCGGCATGACCCTCGAACAGCGGCAGCAGGTGGCGGCAGACTACGGACCGGCGGTCCGGGTAACGGCGATCGGTGTGACGGTGACGGATCCCGCCGTGTTGCGGTCGTCGGCGACCGACCAAGTCGTGTGGTTGGCGGTGTTTGGGACCCCCGCGGAACAGGAAGCGGCTCGCTGGCTGCTCTGGGAGATCGGCCAGGCGGTTGGAGTGATGCCGGCATCGATTCAGGATCTCTATACCGCTCGGGGCCGGGGCGAGTGCGGTGGGTTTACCGTCCCGGCCATCAACGTGCGGATGATGGCGTACGATACGGCCCGGGCGGTGTTCCGCGCCGCGATCAAAGCCAATGGCGGCGCCATTCTGCTCGAGATTGCCCGATCGGAGATCGCCTACACCGAGCAGCGGCCGGCGGAGTATGTCGCGGTGATGATCGGCGCGGCGCTTCGGGAGGGCTACCGGCTCCCGATCTTCATCCAAGGCGACCACTGCCAGGTCAACGCCAAGAAATATCAATCCGATCCGGAGGGCGAGGTCGGCGAGGTCAAGAAGTTGATTGCCGAGGAAGTCGGCGCCGGCTTCTTTAACATCGACGTCGACACCTCGACGCTGGTCGATCTGTCCCGCCCGACGCTCGACGAACAACAGCGCGACAACTACCAGCGGGCGGTCGAGATC
Source organism: Gemmatimonadota bacterium (assembly GCA_009692115.1). Classification (NCBI taxonomy): domain Bacteria; kingdom Pseudomonadati; phylum Gemmatimonadota; species Gemmatimonadota bacterium. Next base: position 62,123 of record SHZU01000009.1, read on the forward strand.
ACGGCGTTCATTCGCGGGCTCGAGCCGAAGGGCGTGACGGTCTCGATCGGGGCGGAAATCGGCGAAGTCGGGCATAAGAACAGCACGGTGGAAGAGCTCCATGCGTTCATGCAGGGGTACAACCGGGCATTGGCCTCCCGGGGCAAGGGGTTGACCGGCATCAGTAAGATCTCGGTGCAAACGGGGACGTCGCACGGCGGGGTGGTGTTACCGGACGGCTCGATGGCCGACGTGAAGCTCGACTTGGCCGCCCTGGAGGCCCTCTCGACCGCGGCCCGGCAGTACGGGATGGCGGGGGCGGTGCAGCACGGCGCTAGCACGTTGCCGCAGGGCGCCTTCGGGAATTTTCCGCGGATCGAAACCGCCGAGATCCACTTGGCCACCAACTTCCAAAGCATGGTCTTCGATCATCCCGCGCTGCCGGGTGACCTTCGGCAGTTGGCCTACGGCTGGCTCGACCAGCATGCCACCAGCGAGAAGAAACCGGACGATACGCCCGAGCAGTTCTACTATCGGGCCCGGAAGCGGGCGATCGGGCCGTTCAAGAAGGAGTGCTGGTCGCTGCCCGAGACGGTCCGCTCGGCGATTGCGGCCGACCTGGAGAAAATGTTCAGCTTCCTGTTTACGCAACTTGGGGTGACCGGGACGGCTGATGTGGTTCGGAAGTACGTCCAGCCGGTTCGGTTGGGCCATGGCGACTTGACCAAACCGGCCGTCCGGGCGGTTGATGACGCCGACGCGGGGGAATGACGATGGTGTTCTTGCTTGGGGGGTGGTGGCCGAGATCTGGGAACTCCGGGAGATGCAGGTCTCGGCACTCGGCGCTCGGCGGGTAGCGGGTAAGGGGGGGTGGGGGTATTTTGACGGGCCTCCAGGTCCGAAGGATGCTGGCGCGCGAACCGCGTCAGGACCTTGCCGGTAGCAGCGCTAAGCGATGTCCAGTATTGCTTCGGGGTGCCTGGGGGCACTTTTTCTCGGCACTCGGCACTCGGGGGTTAGGGTGGGGGGATGGCGTGGAGGAGCCGGTTGAGGCTGCGGCCGGATCCCAACTTCATCATGGCGGCTAGGCGGAGTTGGGTGTCCATCTCGGCCACTGATCCCATCGCGATTCTGAGGTAGCGGAGGTACTCTTTGGTGCCCCCGCGGCCGTAGCCTTCGGCGATGTTCGAGGGGATCGAGATCGAGGTCCGCCGGAGCTCCCGGCCGAGCACCTCGGTTGGCGGCCAGGTTGCCGTGGTTGCGTGCACCGCCCGCGCCAACTCCATACTCAGTGGCCACGTTCTCAAATCCCGATAACTCCGAATCGCCACCCGTTCCCTCCCATTTTCTCAGGTCCCCGCCAATCCTATCCCCACCCCATCAACCCAATGTCAACGCCGAGTGCCGAGCGCCGAGTGCCGAGATTATCTTCCTGCCATGATCGCCCTCGCCCGGAAGTACCGTCCCCGCCGCTTTGCCGACCTCCTCGTGCAGGATCATGTGGCGGCCGCGTTGCGGGGTGCGATCTCCAAGGGCCGAGTCGGCCATGGGTACCTGTTGACGGGTCCGCGGGGGGTTGGCAAGACGACGGCGGCGCGGATCTTGGCGATGGCGCTCAATTGCGAGCGGCAAGATGTGAAGGCCAGGACCGGCGAACCGTGCGGCGAATGTGACACCTGCCAGCGGATCTGGAGTGGGTCGGCCAACCTTGATGTGATCGAGATCGACGCGGCGAGCCATCGGAGCGTGGACGACGCCCGCGATCTTCGGGAGCGGGCCATGTATGCGGCGTCCCAGGAGGATCGCTACAAGGTTTACATCGTCGACGAAGCGCACATGCTGACCCGGGAGGCCTGGAACGCGCTCCTCAAGATCCTCGAGGAGCCGCCGCCGCGGGTCGTCTTCGTTTTTGCGACGACGGAGCCGCAGAAAATCGCCAACAACGCCGCGCCGGTGTTGTCGCGGTTGCAGCGGTTCGATTTCAAGCGGATTGGCGCCGGGGCCATTCGGGACCGGGTCAAGGAGGTCCTCGCGGCCGAAGGTCTCCGGGCCGATGACGACGCTGTGGCGGTCATTGCCCGCTACGCGGACGGCGGGATGCGCGATGCCTTGTCGGTGCTCGATCAAGCGTTGAGCATGTCCGATGGAATCCTCACGGCGGAGCGGGTCCGGCAGGCGTTAGGCTTGATCGGAGACGATGTCTACGCGGAGGTCCTGGCGGCGGTGGCCCGGAAGGACCCGGCCGCGATCTTCCCGGTGGTCGACCGGCTCCTGGCCTCGGGAGCCGACCTCGTCGAGTTCGCCAACGGAATGGGCGAGCTGCTCCGGGCGGTCTTGATGGTGGCCACCGGGGCGGTGCCGGAAGGTCTGACCGCCGCCCAGCGGGAGGTCGTCAACCTGGCAGCCGCCGAACTCGCAGCCGGCGACGTGCTCCGGATGCTCGGTCTGTTGAGTCAGGCCGAGCAGTCGATCCGCCGGAGCGCCAATCCGCGCTTGGCGGTGGAGACCTTGTTGATTCGGTGGGCGGTCATGGATCGCACGGTTGATCTGGAGGCGGTCCTCGCAAGTGCGGGGCCGGCCACGCCGCGATCCCGTCCGGCCGCCGCGCCGGCGCCGAGTGGAGAGCGGAGGCCGCCAGCCGCGTCGGCCCAGCCGTCGCCGAGCTCCGCCGGCCCGGCCGAACCGCCGAGTCCTCCGGCTCCGGTTCGACCACTGATCACCGGGGCGCTCACGATCGAGTCGATTGCCGATGCCTGGAAGGGCCTCATTGGCCAAGCGAAAGACAAGAGCCCGCTGCTTGCGACGGTGATCGAGCATCTGAAACCGGTGGCCCTGGCCGGGAACCAACTCACGGTCACCCCCGACGATGAGGCGACGCACATGGCCGAAGGCGCCAAACGGCAACTCGGCGCCATTCAGGATCATCTCAGCGCGGCGCTCGGCCAGCGCCTGGTGGTTTTGGTGGTTGATCCGGCGGCGGCCTGGGCCAAGCCTGACAAGCCTAAACGATTGTTGGAAAAAGACTTAAAGGCCGAAAAATTGCGGGAATTCCGCGCCAAAGATGCCACATTGGATGCGGCCGCTGACGCGTTAGATTTGGAGATCGTGGACTGAGACTTTATGGCCGATATCCAACAGTTGTTCCAGCTAAGTCAACAAATGCAGGGCCGGCTCCAGCAGCTCCAGGCCGATCTCGCCGACCGAGTGGTCGAGGCGAGCGCCGGTGGCGGGATGGTCAAGGTCAGGGCGGATGGCCGCGGCTTGGTGCGGTATGTCACCATTGATCCCGCGGTGTTCGCGGGGCGCGACGCCGAGCTGCTGTCCGACCTGATTTTGTCGGCGGTGGCCGAGGTGCAGCGGCGGGCTCTGGAGGTATCCCAGGCGGAGATGAAGAAGATGCCCGGGCTTCCGCCGTTGCCTGGGCTGTAGTCCTTCCCGTGGCGGCGATTGACGATTTGGTCTTGGAGCTGGCCAAGCTCCCTGGCATCGGGCGGAAAACGGCAGAGCGCCTGACTTTCCATCTCCTCCATCAGCCGCGCGAGCGGATCAGTCGGTTGGCCGCCGCGCTTTCGACCGTGGCCGAACGGGTGGGCGCGTGCCCCGAGTGCGGGAACTACTGCGAAGGCGAGCGGTGCCCGATCTGTACCGACCCGCGCCGGGATGCCGGCTTGCTCTGTCTGGTCGAGGAGCCGTCGACCGTGGCCCTCGTTGAACGCTCCACCGGGTATCGGGGCCGATATTTGGTGCTGGGTGGGCACCTGTCTCCCCTTGAAGGGGTAGGCCCGGACCAGCTCCGGATTGGCCTGCTGAAGCGAAAAATGGCCGATGGAGGGGTCCGCGAGGTCATTTTGGCCACCAACCCTTCGCTCGAAGGCGAGGCCACCGCTACATATGTTCATCAACTCCTCAGCGGCTCGGGGGTCAGGGTCAGTCGTTTGGCCCGTGGTTTGCCGGTTGGGGGAGATCTCGAATACATCGACGGGATGACGCTGAGCCACGCGATGGACGCCCGGCAGGAGGTGTCGTGAAACCGACGAAGGCCGGAGCGTTTTCGGTGGCGGCGCTGGTTGGGTTGGCGGCCCGCCACGTCGAGCGCCACAAGGCAGCCTTGTTCAGGGCCAACCGGCTCCGGCGGTTGGCCGCGCTCGGCTATCCCGCGAGCCGGAGTTCCGGGCGTTGTTCCATCAGGGTGAGAAAGAGTTGCTCTATCTGGCCGACGTGGCCCGGCGGGTCATTTTGGCGGTGCTGTTCGACAATCGGACGACCCTCGGGCTGGTGAAGTTGCGGGTCCGTCCCGTGGTCGGACGCTTGACGACGTTGTTCACCAATATGTTCGAACGCCGCGATCAAGATCCTCCCAAGGTCGAGGCCGCATTCCTGGGTGAAGCGGAAGGCGAGATCGGCAAACTCTTCGGGTCGTAAGGCTGGCGATGTCGCTCATTAACTATGGGCCTCGGGAAATCAACTGCAAGCTGGTGTACTACGGGCCTGGTCTCGGCGGTACGACGACCAACCTGGAATACATCTATGAGAAGGTCTCGCCCTCGTCGAAGGGGAAGACGATTTCCCTGGCGACGGAAACGGAGCGGACCCTGTTCTTCGGCTTCCTCCCGGTCGACCTCGGGACGATCCGGGGGTTCAAGACCCGGTTCCATCTCTACACGGTGCCGGGCCGGGTGTACTACAACGCCTTGCGGAAGCTGATCTTGAAGGGGGTCGACGGGGTCGTCTTCGTCGCCGACAGCCAGATCGAGCGGATGGAAGCCAATGTCGAGTCGATGCAGAATCTCTACGACAACCTGCTCCAGCACGGGTATGACTTGACGAAGATTCCGTATTTCGAGGCCGTGGCGGTCAAGGGCGACGGGGTGTTCGACACCCTCCGCTCGATCAGCAAACTCGTGCTGAAGACGCTCGGATAGTCCGAGGTGCCCCGGCCGATGTGGAACCTTCCGAACCTGATTACGGTGGCTCGAATCGCGACCACACCGGTGATTGCCTACTTGCCCTTCATGGCCGGATATTGGCCGAAGCTGCTCCTCTTCGTGGTGTTTCTCATTGCCGCGATCACCGATATTATCGACGGCCGGTTGGCCCGGTCGCGGAATGAAGTGACCGACCTCGGCAAGACGCTCGATCCGCTCGCCGACAAACTGCTGTTATTGGCGACGGTGGTGCCGATTTACGTCATTGCCCAGACCCGGCACGACCTCTACGAGATCCCGGTGTGGCGGAGCATTCCGCTCTGGGTGTGCCTCGTGATGCTGGGCCGAGAATTCTTGATGACCGCGTTTCGCTGGTGGGCAGCGCGGCGGGGCGTCGTGATCGCGGCGCAGGGTCCCGGCAAGCTCAAGGCGGTCATGCAAAACATCTTCGTCGGCGGGACCATTCTCTGGTTCGCGTTTCGGGATGCCTGGCATCCGCTCGGTCTCCACCGGAGCGTCTTCTGGCAGTTCTGGAAAACGTTCCACGGTGGGTTCGTGTCGGTGAGCCTTGCGATCGCGACCGGGCTGACCGTGTATTCGTTCGTGATCTATCTCTATCGGTACCGGCAACTGCTCAAGTAGGCCAAAGCGCCCCCATGGACATTGAACTCGTCACCATCGGCACCGAGCTGCTCCTCGGCTTTACCATCGACACCAACAGCGCCTTCATGGGCCAGCGGTTGAGCGAGGCCGGCGTCCGGATCGCCCGCCGGACGTCAGTGCGCGATAACCCGGATGAGATTCGGGACGCCGTCCGCGAGGCCCTGACCCGGTCCCGGTTTGTGATTACGACCGGCGGGCTCGGTCCGACTCGGGACGATATGACCAAGAAGGTGGTGGCGGAGTTGTTTGGCGCCCCGCTCGAGTTCCAGGACTGGATTTGGGACCGGCTGGTGGCCAAGTGGGCCAGTTTCGGCCGGACCATTTCGCCCACCAACCGGTGCCAGGCCGAGGTGCCTCGGGGCGCCATCGTGCTCCCGAACCAGCGGGGGACCGCGCCCGGGCTCTGGCTCACCGGGGCACCAGGTGAAGTGGTGATGTTGCCGGGGGTCCCGTCCGAGATGAAGGGGTTGATGGTTGAGGAAGTGGTCCCGAGGCTGGCCGAGCGGTCCGGCGGCCGGGCCATCACCTCTCTGGTGCTTCGGACCACGGGGATTCCCGAGTCGAGTTTGGCGGAACGACTGGCCCCGGTCGAGGATGCCCTCGGGGCGCTGACCCTGGCGTATTTGCCGGGCCTCGAGGGTGTCGACCTCCGCCTCACCGCCTGGGATCTGGCGCCCGGCGAGGCCAAGCCGCTGCTCGACCGGGCGGCGACGGCCATTCAAGTGATCGTCAAGGACCACGGGTATGGGACGGGCGACGACGATCTTGCCGCCGTGTTGCTCAGCCGGCTTCGCGAACGGGGCCTGACGGTTGCCGTGGCCGAATCGTGTACGGGCGGCCTGATCGGCCAGCGGATTACCGCGATTCCGGGGAGCTCTGACGGGTTCCTCGGCGGGGTGATCGCCTACGACAACCGGGTCAAGACCGGCCTGCTCGGGGTCGACCCGGCCGTGCTGGAACGGGACGGGGCGGTCAGCGAGTCGGTGGCGGGGGCCATGGCCGCCGGGGTCGCGCGGGCGACCGGGGCCGACCTCGCGGTGGCGGTCACCGGGGTGGCGGGGCCGGGGGGAGGTTCCGCGGCCAAGCCGGTCGGGACGGTCTGGTTTGGGTTCTCGGTCGGGGGCCAGGTCGAGACGCTGCGGGTCGGGTTTCCCGGAACCCGGGAGGACATTCGGGGCCGGGCCAGCCAGGCGGCGCTCCACGGCCTCTGGCGCCGGGCGGCGGGTCTTGAGAAGTTTCCCGGTGGAGACACCAACCAGGGTAATGCCCCGTGAGCCACGAACGTCCGTTTGAAGAAGATGCTCAGTTGACCGACGCCCTGCCCGACATGGAACTGACCGGGACGGTCTCGTCGGGGCCACCGGCGGAGCCATCGGAAAGCGCGGTCAAGCGCTTGGCCGATCAGTTGAGCGAGTCGAACGATCGCTACCTTCGGTTGGCGGCCGACTTCGACAACTTCCGGAAGCGGGTGGCCAAGGAGCGGATCGAACTGGCCGATCGGGCCCAGGCCGGCTTCGTGATCAAACTCCTCGATGTGCTCGATGACCTCGACCGTTTGGCGGCGTCGGACCTCGGCGGCCCGACCACGGTGGTGCGCCAGGGCGTCGAGATGGTGGACAAGAAACTCCGGAAGGAACTCGAGGGTGCGGGCCTGGAGCGGCTGGACCCGGTTGGGCAGAAATTCGATCCTGCGGTGGCGGAAGCGGTGGCGGTGGCGATGCCCCCCTCCGCGGACCAGGACCACATCGTCGCGGCCACCTTCCAGGTCGGCTACCGGTTCAAGGGGTCGCTGGTCCGGCCGGCCCGGGTGCAAGTGTACTCGGCTGAAAGTCACACTTAACGTGGCGGCAAAGGACTTCTACCAAGTACTCGGTATCACCGAAGGCGCCACGCCGGACGAGATCAAGAAGGCGTACCGGAAACTTGCCAAGCAGCACCATCCCGATGCCAACCCCGGCAACCCGAAGGCCTCCGATCAGTTCAAGCAGATCGCCGAGGCCCACGGGGTGCTGTCGGACCCCGAGAAGCGGAAGAAATACGACCAGATGCGCCGGCTCGGCGCGTTCGATCTTGGGGCCCGGGGACCCGGGCGTCCCGGTGGGGCGTCGCGTCCCGGTGGCGGCGGCCCGGCCGAGACCTTCGACTTCGGCGACTTCGGCTCGATGGGGCTGGGCGACATCTTTTCGTCGATCTTCGGGAAGGGCGGCAAGAAGGAGCAGCAGCCCCGGGCCGACCCGCTCGAGGTGGCCCTCGAGATCCCATTTCGGACCGCGGTCCTCGGCGGCAAGATTCCCGTGACACTCGCGATGAACGGGTCCTGCCCGGCGTGTGCGGGAATCGGCGCCGCGCCGGGCGCCACGGTGTCCCAATGCCCTGAGTGCAAAGGCCGGGGGACCATTTCGTTCGGCCAGGGCGGCTTCGCGGTCAACCGGCCCTGTCCGCAGTGCCGGGGGCAGGGGAGGATTCCGTCCCAGAAGTGCGGGACCTGTCTTGGGGGCGGCGAGGTCAGGTCCGAGAAGACCGTGACGATCACGGTGCCGTCGGGGATCGATTCGGGGACCAAGATCCGGGTGAAAGGGCAGGGCGAGGCCGCCGGGACCGGTCAGGCCGGCGATCTGCTGGTGACGTTCGACGTGCAGCCGGACCGGTTCTTCACGCGGTCCGGCCTCGATCTCGAATGCGAGGTCCCGGTCAATCTGGCTCAGGCGGTGTTAGGCACCAAGATCAAAGTCCGGACGGTTGACGGGAAGAAAGTGGTGCTCACGATTCCTCCCGGGACGCCGGCCGGGAAGAAATTCCGGATCAAAGGCATGGGCGTCGTGAAAGGCGATCGAAAGGGTGATCAATTGGTCGAGATCGCCGTGACCATGCCCGAACAGCTCACGCCCGAACAGCAAGAAATCTTCAAGCAGTTCGCCGACCAGGCCGGGCTCGCCTACTAGACCGGCCCGGCCGCCTCCCGGCGAAACTCGGGGCGATACCGGTCGACCAGCACTCGATGGGTCGCGACCTCGGGGCCGGAGCCGGGGTGCCGCTGCGTCCAAGTGCCCTCGGCCGACAACTCCCACGCCTGCCGGTTGTCCAGCCACATTTGTTCGAGCAACTCGCGAAGGGCTTCGCGGTGGGCCGGGTCGGTCAACGGCACGGCGGACTCAATCCGCCGGTCGAGGTTCCGAGGCATCCAGTCGGCCGACGTAATGTACACATCGGGTGATCCGGCATTGGCGAAGTACCAGACCCGCGAATGCTCGAGGAACCGGCCGACGATGCTGATGACCCGGATGTTGTCGCTGGCGCCCGGGACCCCGGGACGGAGGCAACAGATCCCGCGGACGATCAGGTCGACGGCCACGCCGGCCGCCGATGCTTCATAGAGCGCCACCATCACGTCCGGGTGGGTAATCGCGTTCATCTTGGCGAGGATCCGGGCCGGTCGCCCGGCCCGCGCGTGCTCGGACTCGCGGCGGATCAACCGGAGGATTTCGGGCAGCATGCCGGCGGGAGCGACGAGCAGTTTGCGATAGCCGGTCGGTGCGGCGAATCCGGTCAGGACGTTGAACAAGTCGGAGAGATCGGCGCCGAGGGCCGGGTCGGAGCTGAAGAGGCCCAAATCGGTGTAGATCCGGGCGGTCTTGGGCTGGTAATTCCCGGTGCCGATGTGGACGTATCGACGGATCTCCCCGCCCTCCCGCCGGACCACGAGGATCACCTTGGCGTGGGTCTTGAGCCCGCTGGCGCCATAACTCACATGCACTCCGACATCCTCGAATCGCTGGGCCCAGCGGATGTTGTTCTCTTCGTCGAACCGGGCCTGGAGCTCGATTAGGACCGCGACCTGCTTGCCTCGCTCGGCGGCGGTCGCGAGCATCCGGGCAATATGGGAGTCCCCGCCGGTTCGGTAGAGCGTCATCTTGATGGCGAGGACGTCGGGATCTTCGGTGGCGAGTTGGAGGAAGCGCTCGACGGAGGTCGTAAAGCTTTCGTACGGGTGGTGCACCAGCACATCGCCTTCGCGAATCACGTCGAAAAGGTTCCGCCCCGGTGCCAGCCGGACCTGGGTGACCGGGGTAAAGGGCGGATCCCTCAGGTCGGGAAACTCGAGCCCCGAGAGTAACAGCAGATCGCCGGCGTCGAGCAACCCGGCCACTTCAAAGATGTCGTCATTGCCTAACGTCAGGCCGTCTTGGTCGGCGTTGATTTCAGCCAGCAGGAGGTGGCGGAGCGACTCCGGCGTCGAGGCGTGGACTTCGAGGCGCACCACCTCGGCGAACCGGCGGTTCCGGACCTCTTCCTGGATCAACGACAGCAGGTCCTCGGCCTCGTCGGGGTCAATGTCGAGGTCGGTGTTCCGGCTGATCCGGAAGGGGTACGCGCCGAGGATTTCGATGCCGGGAAAAAGCGAATCGAGGTGGCTCGCGATGACGAGCTCGAGCGGCACGAATCGATGGTTGCCGGGGAGCGGTACCCATCGAGGCAGGATCTTGGGAACCTTGACCCGCGCAAGCCGTTCGTCGCCATCGGGCCCCCGGAGGACGACCGCCAGCGAGAGGCTCAGGTTGGAGATATACGGAAATGGGTGGGCCGGGTCGACGGCGAGCGGAGTCAGGACCGGAAACACTTGATCGGTAAAGTACCGTTCCAGTGCGGTTCGGTCTGCCGCGGTCAGGTGGTGCCAGTCGGTGATCAGCGCGGGGCCGGCCTCCGCGAGCGCCGGAAGGACGACCCGGGTCAGACACCGGTCGTGAAGCCGCTGAAGCTCCCGGACCGAGGCCGAGATGGCGGCTAGTTGTTCTTCGGCGGTGAGCCCGTCAGAGGTCGGCTCGTGGTACCGCGCCACGACCTGTTTCCGGAGGCCCGCCACCCGGACTTGGAAGAACTCGTCGAGGTTTGAGGAGTAGATGGCCAGGAACTTGACCCGCTCGAGGAGCGGGGTTCGGGAATCAAGCGCCTCGTGGAGCACCCGACGGTTGAATTCAAGCCAGGAGAGCTCGCGATTGATGTAGAGGCCCGGATGGCGAAGACCCGGCGTCTCGTCCGTAAGTGACGTTCCCATGGCGGTGGAATGTCGACCGGACCGCCGATCGACGGGTAACGAGTCGGTCATGGGTTGGTCTTGGCGGCGCCGGGCCGGAGGTACTCGTCGAGCCAGTCGAGCACCACGCCCCACCAGAGCCGGCGGTTCCTGAGCCTGAGCACAAAATGCCCCTCGTCGGGGACGTAGAGGAACTTGGACGGAATCCGCTGGAGTTGGAGGGCGGTGAAAGCCTGCATCCCCTCGGAGGGGTCGATCCGGGTCCGCCACACTTGCGAGGTGCCGTTCCGGTTGGAGAGGAACGCCAGCGTCAGGCCGTCTTTGGCCCACCGGGGCGCCCGGTCCGAGCCAGGTCCGCTGGTCAACTCTCGGCTGCTTCCGGTCACCAGATCGAGGACCCGGAGCCGGGAGATATTCCGGTCGTCGGCGAGCGACGGCGTGGTGACGGGATAGGCGACCAGGGCCCCGTTCGGGGAAATCTGGGGATCACCGACGATGCCGATCCGAAGAAAATCATCGACGCCGAGGGGCCGCTTATCCTGAGCGCCGAGCGGGGCGACGAACGAAAGGCCGAGAATGAACGATCCGAGGAATTTCATGCAATGACTCCTCCGCCCAAGACTTGGCCGGTTGCGGTATAAAGGACGCCGGACTGGCCCGGGGTAATGGCCCGCGCCGCCAGGTCGAGATCGACGGTGACGGTGGCTCCGTCGGTTGACCGAATCCGCCCGGGAACCGCCCGGCTTCGGTACCGGATCTGGATCTCGCAGGCGGTGCCGGCGGGGAGCGGGTCGACCAGCCAGTTCATTTCCTCGAGGCAAACCGTTCGTCCGTCAAGGGCCGAGGCGGGGCCGACCACCACGGCCCGATCCTCGGGGCGGATCGCGACGACGTAGAGCGGTAGGGCAGCCCCGCCCGGGAGCCGGCGGCGCTGCCCGATGGTATAGCGGGCAAATCCCTGATGCTCGCCGATCTGCTCGCCGGCGGTGGTCAGGACCGGTCCGGGCGACAGGGCGGGGGCGTCGGCCGGCAAGTGTTTCTCGAGGACCCCGACGTAGTTGTCGTCCGGCACGAAGCAAATCTCGACCGACTCCTCCTTGTCGGCGGTTGCGAGCCCGAGCCGACGGGCGTAGGCGCGGGTCTCCGTCTTGCTCAACTCACCCACCGGCGTCCGCATTCGCTGAACGACGTCCCGGGCAATGCCCCACAGGAAGTAACTCTGGTCTTTGGTGCGGTCGGTGCCCCGAAAGAGGGCCCCGTCGCGGGCCACCGCATAGTGGCCGGTCGCGATCGCGTCGCAGCCCAGGGCAGTGGCGTGGGCCAAGAGATCCCGGAACTTGGTGAACGAGTTGCACCTGACGCACGGGATCGGGGTCCGGCCGCGGCTGTACTCGTCGACGAAGTTTTGGATGACCTGCTGGCCGAACCGGTCCTCGAAATTCAAGACGTAGTGCGGAATGCCGAGTCGGTGAGCCACGTCCCGGGCGTCGTTGATCGAGTCGAGCGAGCAACACGGCCGGTCGGGTACGTCGTCCCCGTAGCAGAACAGCTTCATGGTCGCGCCGACGACCTCATGGCCCTGCTCGACGAGCAGGGCGGCCGCGACCGAACTATCGACCCCGCCCGACATGGCGACCAAGATCTTCTCAGGCACGTCCGAGCACCGCTGCGAGTTGCCGCACTTTCTCGACGATGCCGGGGAACACCGCAACCAGGGCTGCAGTATCCCGCGCGGTCGTTTCATGTCCCAAGCTGAACCGAACCGATCCCAAGGCCATACTTCGATGCAAACCCATCGCCATCAGCACATGGGACGGTTCAACGGCTCCGGTCGAACACGCCGACCCTCCGGACGCGGCGATCCCGGCGAGATCAAGGTGCATCAACAGGGCCTCGTTGTCCCCCCCCGGAACGGCGACGTTAAGGACATGGGGCCCCCGGGGGGCGCCCGCACCGTTCACGACCAGGTCAGGCACCGCGGCCTGCAGCGCGGCCGCCAGCGCGTCTCGGAGCCCGGCCAGTCGCACCGACTCGGTCGCGACCTCTTGAGCTGCCAACCCGGCGGCGCGGCCGAGTGCCACGGCACCCGCGACGTTCTCGGTGCCGGGCCGGATCCCGAACTGTTGGCCTCCGCCGTGGATGATGGCGTCGACGGCCTTCCGATCCCGCACCACCAAGGCCCCGACCCCCTTTGGAGCGCCGATCTTGTGTCCCGACAGAGTGAGGAAGGTGCATGGCGTGTCCTCAAGCGAGACGGCGATCTTGCCGAAGGCCTGGACCGCATCGGAATGGAAGGGGACCATGGCCGCGGCGCACCGAGCGGCGACGCCCTCGACCGGCTGGCGGACCCCGGTCTCGTTGTTGACCCACATGACCGACACGACCGCCGGTTGCTCTTCCAGCGCCCGGTCGAGCGCGGCGAGGTCGATCAAGCCGGATCGATCGACCGGGAGGATGTGCTCCGAGCCACCGAGCTTCACGACCTGGTGGGCGGCGGCCAGAATGGCCTTGTGTTCGGTGGCCGTGGTCAGGATCCGCATCGGCCGGCCCCGATCGCGCGCCGCCAAGGCGGTGCCGATGATCGCCAGATTGTCGGCTTCGGTTCCGCCCGACGTGAAGATCACTTGGGTTGGGTCGGCCCCGACGGCCAGAGCAACCTCCCGGCGGGCCTTTTCGAGCCCGGCTCGGGCAGTCCGGCCGAAGCGGTGGCTGCTCGAAGGATTCCCGAAGGAGGTGGCGCCGAAATACGGGAGCATCGCCTCCAGGACCTCGGGTCGAACCGGGGTGGTGGCGGCATGATCGAGGTACACGGTAGTCCGCATGTTCTCATTATAACGTGTTGTGGGGGAGAGGGTTAGGGTTTACATGCTGGAGCCCCCAAGGGCGACCACATCGTCGACGAGCATCGTTTCGTGGGTAAAGAACGGCTCGCCGAAGCGGGACCTGATCAACGATCCGTAGTGGGCGTTCTGGGTCTCGATCAGGGCATAGAGATCTTGTCCGGTCGGGAAGATCTCGCCGGCCGAGTTGGCCCCGTCGAACTGGCTGGTGTAGCACCGGATCGCGGCCATCTTCCGCACGAACTGGTCGCTGATATCGACCACGAACGTGGGTTTCACCGGATCTTCGCGGTAGGCGAGGGAGTAGAGGATCTTGACCGGCCGATGGGGTGTTCCGGCCGCCGGGTACTTCACAAGGCCGGCCAGGAAGCAGGCATCGCGGGCCAACTCGGCTGCAATCCGGTGATCTGGATGGCGGCCCACCGGGAAGGGCAGGATGACCACGCGCGGAGCAAAGTGCCGGATGGCTTCGACGACCTGACGGCGGGTTGCGTCGGTGTTGTGGAGATGGGCATCAGGCAGGCCGGCGTTGATCCGCTCCACCACCCCCAAGATCGCGGCGGCTCGCTCGGCCTCCTCGCCGCGGAGATCGGCGGAACCGCGAGACCCGGTCTCGCCGGCGGTCAGATCGAGAATGCCGGTGCGATGCCCCTGGTCGGCGGCTTTGAGCAGGGTGCCCGCGCAGGTCAATTCGACGTCGTCGCGGTGGGCGGCAATGGCTAACAGGTCAACTGGCATGATCAGGCCGGACGGTTATTCGTGACGAAGGGCTTCAACCGGGTCCATCCTGGCGGCCCGGTTGGCGGGATAGAGTCCAAAGCCGAGGCCGATGGCCACCGACACCCCGACCGCCACGACCGCGCTCCAGAGCGGCGGACTGGCGTCGATCTTGAGGGCGAACTTGAGGACCTCGCCGAAGAGTAGGCCGGCCAGGATTCCCATGACGCCGCCCAGGGCGGTAAGGGTGGCGGCCTCGACCAGGAACTGCCAGAGCACTTCCCGCCGGGTGGCGCCCAAGGCCTTCCGAGTCCCGATTTCCCGGGTCCGGCTGGTGACGGACACCATCATGATCGCCATGACCCCGATCCCCCCGACCAGGAGCGCGACGCCCGACAAGGCGACCATCACGAGGAAGAACGCGCCGGTCAGCTTGCCGATGATTTCGAGGATCTGGTCCTGGGTCAGCATGTCGAAATTGTCCTCCATGCCGGGCCGGAGCCCCCGATGCTTCCGCAACGCGATGGCAGCGCCATCCTGGACCTCATCGATCGGCAGGGTCGGCACCCCGAGGACAATCACGAATTGGTCGGTCGTCTCGCTGAAACGAAAGGACCCTTTGGCGGCTCGGAAAGGAATGATGGCCCCGGTCGAGACGCCCTGCGGTGAAAAGACGTTGTCCGGTGGCTGCCACACCCCGATGACCATGAGCGCACGGGTGCCCATTCGGACAAACCGGCCGATCGGATTGCCGGAACCGAAGAGGGTCTCCGCGATGTCTGCCGCCAAGACGGTGACGGGGGCGCCGCCGCGGATTTCGGACGGCGCGAAGAACCGGCCCCGGAGCAGGGTTCCCCCTTGGAGATCCATGAAGCGCTCATCGGCGCCGAACACAATCGTGGTCTGGGTGGTGGCTTCGGCCTGGCCGATCCGGGTGAAGAACCGGCACCACAGCGCCGCGTGGCGGATGACCGGGGACTGGGCGATCGCCGCGGCATCGGCTTCCGAGACGACCGGGCGTTGGCGGACCTCGGGGGGCAGGTTGTCCGGATTCATCGGGGTGCCCGCATTGAAGCGGAAGATGTAGAAGGTATTCGGTACCGCGGCGTTCAGCGCAGTGAAAATCTGGGTCCGGATGCCTTGGACGATCGACGCCATCGTCATCACCGTCGAGACCCCGATGACCACGCCGAGAATGGTCAGGAACGAGCGGAGTTTGTTGGCGCGGAGCGAGTCGAGGGCCATGGCGACGCCCTCGGTCAGAGTGTGGAGTCGCACTGAGCTAGCCGTCGGACCGCAAGGCCGCGATCGGATCGAGACGGGCGGCTCGATTGGCCGGATAGACCCCGAACAGAATTCCGGTGCCGGCACCGAGCGCCAGCGCCACCGCGACCGACCAGGCGGTGACCTTGGCTGGTAACGGGCTGACCGCCGCCACCACCATGGCCAAGCCCGCGCCCGAGAGCACCCCCAGGAGTCCGCCTAACGCGGCCAGGATCACCGACTCCACCATGAACTGGCGAAGGATGTCCTGCCGCCGGGCGCCCAAGGACTTCCGGAGTCCGATCTCATAGGTCCGCTCGGTCACCGACATCAGCATCACGTTCATGATGACGATACCCCCGACAACGATCCCGATGGCCACCACCGCGGGCACCACCAGGAAGAGGACGCTGGTCAGGGTGGCCCAAAACGCCAAGAGGGCGTCGGCCTTGTCGATCGCGAAGTCGTTGGGCTCGTTCGGCCGGAGCCGGTGAGCCACCCGCATCGCCTCCTCGGCCCGGGCCATGGCCCCGGCGATCTGGTCCGAGGCCGAGACTTTGACGGAGACCGTGGTGGTCAACCGGCGGCCGTACATGGCTTCGAAGGTTGGCAGGGGGGCCAGGATGAAGGCATCGAACGACTGGCCGAGGACCCGGCCCTTGGAGGCGACGACCCCCTTGATGGTCAACGGCAGGCCCCCGACCCGGATCGACTTCCCGACGGCTTGCTCGGCGCCGTCGAACAACTTGTCCGCGACATCGAACCCGACCACCGCCACGTACCGTCGCTCCCGGACGTCGGTGTCGGTCAGCGGTTCACCGGCCGCGAACCGGTAGTCCTGAACGGCCTGATAGTCGGGCGTGACGCCGAAGACCAAGGCGCCGGACACTTCCCGGTTCCGAAAGGTGACGTCGACCGAGGGCGTCGGCCAGCCTGACTGGAGGGAGACGGCTTCGACGTCCGGGAGGGCCGCCCGAACGGCCTCCGCATCGGTTCGGGAAATCAGTGGCCGTTTGTTGATCTGGCGGATGGCGTCGTCGGACAGCAGGGTCGTGGCGATCGGGGTCCGGCGCACCTGGAACGAATTGGTCCCGATGATGGCGCCGGTGAGATTGTCTTTGACGTAGGAATTCATTCCCTGGATGATCGCCACCACGGTGACCAAGAAGCCGACCGAGACGATAATCCCGAGCAGGGTGAAGAACGACCGGAGTTTCGAGGTTCGGATGGTCTCAAGGGCCAGCCGGATGGCTTCGGACAGGGGCATGCTGGAAGATAGTCGGCACTCGGCACTCGGCACTCGGCACTCCGAGCCTTCATTCGTAGCGGAGGGCCTCGACGGGGTCGAGTTTGGCGGCCTTGCTGGCGGGGTAGAGGCCGAAGAAGATCCCGGTGACGGCGCTGGCCGCCAGGGCGGCGACGACCGACCAGAGGGGGACGGCCGCGGGAATCGGCGTGAAGTGTCGGATGGTCCAGGCGATGGCTCCGCCCATCAACATGCCGATGGCGCCGCCGAGCACGGTCAGGGTGGTTGCCTCAACCAGGAACTGGAACATGATCTCGCGCTTGGTGGCGCCGAGCGCCTTGCGGACCCCGATTTCCCGGGTCCGTTCGGTGACGGAGATCATCATAATGGCCACCACGCCCACGCCGCCGACCAGCAGGCCAATGCTCGACAGGGCGAGCATGACGAGGAAGAAGCCGCTGGTCACCTGGTTATACACCTCGAGGATCTTTTCCTGGGTCACGATTCCAAAATCGTTCTCTTGAGCCGGCTTGAGCCCCCGTTTGATCCGGAGGGCCGTGATGACCCGGTCCTGGGCCACGGCGACGTTGGTGGTGTCGTCGGGCTTCACCATGATGGTCATCCAGCCGCGGTCGTACTCGCCGGTCTTGACGAACGTGGCGTGGGGAATGATGGCGATCGGGTTCGAGGCGGCACCGCTGAACAGGCTGGCTGGTTCGGTATAGATCCCGATGATCTTGAACGGGATGCCGAAGATCTTGGCCGTTCGGCCGACGGGTTCGAGATTGGGGAACAGTCGTTTGGCAGTGACATCGTTGATGACCGCCACATACCCGGCCGTCGCTGCCTCGATATCGGTAAAAAGCCGCCCCGAGGAAATGACGCCGCCCCCCGCCGCCAGCATGTTGGGCGTGGCCCCGATCACCCAGACTGAGTTCATCGTCACCGACCCGGCGGTCACCGGACCGCCGGCTTCCTCCTTCCAGGCCACTTGGGCAATTCCCGGGAGGCGGCGGAGCATCTTGGCTTCGCCGATCGTCAGGTACGGGTTGCGGTCCTCGGCATCGTCGGACCCGTCGTCGATTTGGATGCCTTCCCGGAAGTATCGCATCACCATGAAGGTCCGGGGGCCCGCTTGGTCCAACATACTGCTGACCGAACGGTTGATCCCGGTGATCATCGCGGCCATCGCGATGACGACCATGACGCCGATGGCGACGCCCAGGATGGTCAGGGTCGCCCGGACCTTGCTGACCCGGATCGACTCAAAGGCAATGCCGATGCCCTCAAAGATCCGGGCCGGGTCGAGGAGGCTGATCCGGGCCAACCGGCGGCTCGGCTGCGGGGCGGGGCGCCAGGGCGCGCCTAACGTCGCGTCGCTCATTCCGACCGGAGGGCCGTGATCGGGTCGAGCTTGGAGGCCCGGCTGGCCGGATAGACGCCCGCGACCATGCCGACGAAGATCCCGAGGAAGACCGCGACGCCGATCGACCAGGGCGCCACCGAGGCGGGCAGCGGGGTCGTGGCCTTGATCAGATAGGCGAGGCCGATGCCGAGTACGATGCCGATGATGGCGCCGACCGTGGAAATCGTGGCGGATTCGATGATGAACTGGGCCAGAATGTCGCGCCGTTTGGCCCCGAGGGCTTTCCGGACCCCGATTTCCCGGGTGCGTTCGCTGACCGCCATCAGCATGATGTTCATGATCACGATCCCGCCGACCACGAGGGAAATCGCCACCAATCCGGGAAGGGCCGCGAAGAGGACCGCGGAGATTTTCCGCCAGCCAGACAGGGCGCCCTCCGCGGTTTGGATCGCGAAGTTGCTTTTTTGGCTGGGGCGGAGTTGGCGGCGCACCCGCATCAATCCCTCGGTCTGGCTCACCGCCTCGGTCATCGCATTCACGTTGGCCGCCTGGACATGCAACTCGTCCATGTACCCATATCGGCAGGCCAGCCGCTGCATCGGAGATGTGAACGGCGCGATCACGAAATTGTCGAGCGACATCCCAAACAGCGTGCCCTGCTTGGCCACCACGCCGACGATCCGGTACGGGATGCCGCCGACCGCGACGGTCTTGCCGATCGGGTCGAGGCCCGGAAACATCTTGTCGGCCACGTCGAAACCGACCACGGTCACCGGCGCACCGACCCGGGTTTCCTGAACCGTGAACGGACGCCCCGCCCCGATGTCGTAGTTCTTGATGGGGACATAGTCGGCGTCCGTGGCGACGATCTGAACGCCTTTGGCCGATTTGCCGTTGGCGACAATCTGGGCCCGGTCATCGCAGTACCGGGCCATTCGGACCGGGGTCTCGAGCTTGGCCTCGACCCACGCGGCATCGCCGTAGCTGATCCGGGGCCGGCGCATCCACTCCTTCCAGGTGTCGTCGCTGATATTCCCCATGTTCATGCCGGGGTTCCGGCGGAGCTGGAAGGTGTTGAGGCCGATCAGCCGGTTGGCGAACTGGTCTTCCATGTACACGTTCATGCCCTGCACGATTGACACGACGGCGATCAAGAACGTCACCCCGATCAACACGCCGATCAGGCTGAAGAAGCTCTTGAGCTTCTGGCTCCACAGGGTGGCCAGTGCCATCCGGATCGCTTCGGTAAACGGCATCTCAGGCGGCCTGCACCCGCTCTTGGCGGGCATCATTGGCCACCCGGCCGTCCCGGAGGGTCACCACCCGCTCGGCGTGGGCGGCGATGTCGGCCTCGTGGGTGACGACGATGATGGTCTGGCCCTGGCCGTGGAGGAGATCGAACACCCGCATCACGTCGGTGCTGGTGGCGCTGTCGAGATTGCCGGTCGGCTCGTCCGCCAGCAGGATCGACGGCTCGTTGACCAGCGCCCGGGCAATCGCCACCCGCTGGCGCTGGCCACCCGACAATTCATTGGGCCGGTGGTCCATTCGGTTGCTCAAGTTGACGCGGTCGAGGGCCCGGCGGGCTCGGTCGCGTCGTTTCTTGCCGGACACGCCGGCATAGACCAACGGGAGCTCGACATTCTGGAGTGCGGTGGCGCGGGGCAGCAGGTTGAAGGTCTGGAACACGAACCCGATTTCTTGGTTCCGAACCCGGGCGAGCGCGTCGTCGGGCATCCGGGAGACTGCCTGGCCGTTCAGCCAATACTCGCCGGACGACGGGGTGTCGAGGCACCCGAGCATGTTCATCATCGTCGATTTGCCCGACCCCGACGGCCCCATGATCGCCGCGTACTCATTGCGGCGGATCTCGAGCGAGACGCCGCGGAGGGCCTGGACTCGCTCCATGCCCATGAGATACTCCCGGGTCAGATCGGTAATCTGGATCACGAGGTCGCTCAGGGCTTTTTGGCGCCCTTCTCGACCTTCGCGGTGCGAACCTTGGTCGAGTCTTTGAGATCGCGGACGGCTTGGTAGGGCCCCGCCACGATCGAGTCACCGACCTTGAGACCGTCGAGGACTTCGAAATACTCGTCGCCGGCGATGCCGACTTTGACGGCTCGGAAGGTGGCGACGCCGTTTTGGACCACGAACACGCCCTCCCGGTCCTTTTCCTTCGTGGCCGCCGTGCCGCCGGACTGCTCCGGCTTCAACTCGTTCGGGAGTTCCTCGTGTTGGCGGACCGTCAACGCGATGATCGGAATGGCCGTGGCTCGGGTCCGGGTGTCGGTGATGATCCGGCTGGTGGCCGATAGATCAGGGCGGACCCCGGCCGGGGGGTTGTCCAGGGTGATCTCGACGTCGAAATCGACGGCTCGATCGGTTGAGCCGCCCGCGGCAGCCGTTGCGGCCGACGCACTATTCGAAATCTTGGTGACCCGGCCCGCGAAGGCGCTGTCCTGGAACGCATCGATGCTGACTTCGACGGAATCGCCCAGGTGAACCCGGACGACGTCGGTCTCATCGACTTTGACTTTTGCCAAGATGGTGCCCAAGTCAGCAATGGTCATCAGCCGCCCGGTCTCGCGCGAAAAGGTGCCCGGCACGGCCACTTCTCCGACTTCAACCGGGAGCCGGACCACCCGGCCGTTGATCGGGGAGAGAATCCGGGTCTTGCTCAGCTGATCGCGGGACTCCGACAGGGAGCCGCGAGCCTGCTCGACGTTGGCGAGGCCCGCGTTGTGGGAGGCCACGGCGACGTCGTACTGCTGCTGGGCCTGCTCGACTTGTTCTTGCGAGACCAACGCCGCGTTGATCTTCCGCATCTCGTTCCAGCGGTCGAGTTGCCGCTTCAGCTGATCGCGGTTGGTCTGCGCCTGCACCACATTGGCCTGGTTCGACGCCAACAATCCTTCGAGGCGCTTGACGGCCGACTGGTATTGTGCCGGGTCGATCTGGATCAGGAACTGGCCCTTCTTGACCAGGTCACCTTCCTTGACGCCCAGCTGAACGATCCGGCCGGTGATGTCGGCGGAGATGTCGACCTGGGCGTCGGCTTCGATCTTGCCGCTCGCGGTCACCGCCGCGACCAGCGAACGCTGCCCGACCGCCTCCATCCGGACCTCGGTGGTATTGCGGTCCGACCGAGCGGCCGTCAGCGAGAAGATGGCGAAGCCCGCGCCGACAAGGGCGACGAACGCGATGGTGAACTTGGTGCGTTTCGACATGGTTGGTGTCCCCGCCTACTGGCGGAGTGAACGGCCCACCGCGAACTCGAGCGCGGCGATGGCCTTGTGGTACTCGTAAACCGAGTTGACGTAATCGCCTTCAGCCCGCTGGACGTTGTTCTGGGCATCGGTGACATCGAGCGCGCTGCCGGCGCCTAACCGGTACCGATCCTGGGCCAACCGAAGCTGGTCGCGGGAGGCGTCGCGGTTGGCCGCCTGGACCGCAATGGCGCGGAACGAGGTCTGCAAGCCGAGATATCGCGACTGGACGTCGGTCCGGAGTTGCAGCTCGCGGGCCCGGACGGCTTCGCGCAGGTCGTCGCGCTGGGCCCGGGCCTGCGACACCGACAGGTCACGCTGGAACCCGTCGAAAATCGGGAGCGAGATCTGAACTTGGGCCCGGAAGGGCTGACTGGTAAAGCTGAACGGGAAGACGTTGTTGGCTTTCTTGATGGCGGCGATGGTCTCCGGGGTCAGCTGATCGCCGGTCGCGTCCAAGTTGAAGCGAGCCTTGCAGTCGGGAATGATCCCGTTGCCGGCCTGGCCGCCGATGCCCCCGCCCGGAAGGCTTCCAATCAAACTGTTTTGGAACGTGCAGTTCGTGAGGTTCCCTTGGGCTCGTTCGAGCGACTGGCCGATCAGGACGCCGCTGTTGGTAAACTGCTGGGTAAACCCGTTCCAGCCCGCCGAAAAATTGAGGGTGGGGAGGTACCGGGACTTCTGGGCTCGAACCGAGTAGTCGGCGGCGGACTCACGGGCCCGGGAGGCCCGGAGCGTCGGGTTCTGCTCGATGGCCACGCTCATCAACTGGCCCAGCTCCCAGGCGGGCTGGGTCACCGGAAACGAGTCGGTCAGGGCCAACTCGGCAATGGCCGCAGGGGCGTTGACGCCGATCCGGCGCAGCAATTCCAGCTTCGCGTCACTCTCCGTTTGCTCGGCCCGGAGGAGCGCGACGTCGGCTTGGCCCTTCTGAACTTCGGCCTGCTTGACGTCGAGAATCGTGGCTTGGCCCACCTGGTACCGGGCCTGGGCCAGGCCGAGGAACTCGGTGTTCCGCGTCACCTGTTGGCGTGCCACTCCGGATTGCGCCGCGCCCTGCAGCGCGGCGAGGTACTGGAAAGTGACATCGTACCGGAGACCGACGAGGGCGTTGTTGATATCCTCGCCGACGGCCGTCTGATTGGCCCGCTGTTGACCCGGGGCCGCCAGCGTGGTGCCGGAGACCTGCCAGTCGAGCTGGACGCCATACCCGGACGAGAGGGTCGGGGACGACTGATTGAAGAGCGAGCCGCCGAACGTGGCCGACCCCGAGCCGGTGTAGGACAGACTGCTCCCAACCGAAAACTGGGGCACCAGCGCGTTGGCATAGGCGTTTCGAACGCCCCACCGCGCCGCGCCGGCATCATTGAGGATTTGCCGATAGGCGGGACTCGAGCGCTGGGCTTGCTCGAGTGCCTGGGCCAGTGACAGCCGGGGGGCCACTTGCTGCGCCGAGGCGGTCGCGGTGCAGATGCCCAACAGGATGGCGGGAGCCCAAAACCTCATCGCGGTCTTTCCTTTGCTCAAATTGGGACTGGAACAGGGGGTAGTACGCATCGCTTCACGCGATAGTTTCAAATTGCGACGAACCGGACATAAGTCGATGATGGGAATATTCTTATTGGGCATCGTCGGACCTGAAAGAGGGGGTGGCCGACCCCGTCGGATTCCAGGTTTCAACGCCCGGTTCGTGCCGTCGAGGGACGGAAATCTAACTCCTTGTCGGAGCGGGGGATATCAAGTCACCCATCATTCTCCTGACGGCCGGCCGGCCGGACGGCTGGCCCCGGTAAATCAGCGTCCGGTCGCCGCGACCGCGATCAGGAGCGCCCACTGGGGGCCGAGGTAGCCCCGGTCCCCGTCTTCGTACCACTCACCCAAGGAATGGGCCCCGTCCGCCCGGCCCCCGCCATCGATGGCGAGGGCGGGGATGCCCCGAGCGATCGGCACGTTCGCGTCGGTGCTCGCCGCCGCGCCTTGGGGTACCGGAAATCCTAACGTCTTGGCGGCGGCCTGGGCCGCCCGGGCGAGCCAGAGGGTGTCCGGTTGCGACCCCGCGGCCCGCTTGCCGATCACGTCGATGGTCGCCCCGAGGGCCGCCGTCGACCCCGGCCAGCGAGCCTTCTCGGTGGCGGCCGCCGCCCGGATGGCCCGGTGGACTTGGTCATCGAGCGCCGCGAGGGCCGCGGCGGATTCCGACCGAAGATCGATCTGCATCGTGGCCGTTGCGGTGATCGAATTCACCGAGGTGCCGCCTTCGACCACGCCCACGTTGAAGATGGTCCGAGGCGAACTCGGGACCGTGAGATCGGCGATCGCGGCGATGGCGCGTCCCATCGCGTGCATCGGATTGGGGATCCCGAAATCCCCGAAGCTGTGCCCGCCGGGACCCTGGAACGTGACCCGATACCGGTTGCTGCCGACCGCGCCCGTCACCATGCCGAGGCCGACGCCGTCGACCGAGACAAACGCGTCGATCGGCCCGGCCGACTGTTCGTCGAACAGATGGAGGGTGCCCCGGAGGTTGCCGGGGCCCTCCTCGCCGACATTGGCGACAAAGACCACATCGCCCGCGGTGGTGACGTTGGCCAGGGCCATGGCCCGGGCCACGCTCAACACCACCGCGAGGCCGCGGCAGTCGTCGCCGATGCCGGGGCCCTTGAGCCGACCGCCGTCCCGGCTGACGGTGACGTCGGTGCCCTCGGGAAACACCGTGTCGAGATGGGCCGCTAGCACCAGACGGCGGCCGCCACCGGTGCCGGGCCGGGTGGCGATGACATTGCCGATCCGGTCGGTCACCACCCGATAGCCTAACGCTTCCAGCCGGCGAGCATACTCGGCCCCACGGACGGCTTCCTTGAACGGCGGGGCGGGGATTTCACACAGCGAAATCTGCTGCTCGAGGGTCCAGGCGTTGTCGCGCCGAAGGATGTCGAGGGCGGCCCGAACGGAGGGCTCGGGGGCCGGTTGGGCCCGCGTCGTGATGGGTGCGCCGGCCAGGAGCGCGGCGACCAGCGAGTGAGTCCGGTTCATGGGGTGGGGCCCTCCGTCAGCGCCACGGCCGCCACGCAGACAATCTCCAGCCCGGCCCCGTGGTGCAGAGGTCCAACGGGCACCACCGCGCGGGTCGGGCGGGCGCTCCCCATGATCCGGGCGTAGACCGCGTTGATGGTGGCCCAGTCCTCGATCCGCGAGATGAAAATCGACATCTGGAGCGCGAACTCGAGTCCGCTGCCGGCGGATTCGAGGATCCGGCCGATGTTGGCCAAGCAGAGCTCGGTCTGTTCCTCGATGGTCCCGACTCGCGGGGCGCCGGTCTCCAGATCGGAGGGAAGCTGGCCGGAGACATAAACAAGGCCGCCATGAACG
This sequence comes from Gemmatimonadota bacterium, assembly GCA_009692115.1. Taxonomy (NCBI): domain Bacteria; kingdom Pseudomonadati; phylum Gemmatimonadota; species Gemmatimonadota bacterium. Next base: position 86,789 of record SHZU01000009.1, read on the forward strand.
ACGGCCTGAGCGTAGTGGCCGGCCGGGCGGAGGGTGCCGGGGGCCTGGATTGGTCTGATGGAGGCCATGCTGCCATTGGAAAGGGGTCGCCTAATTCTCAAGCCCCCGACCGCTAGAGGCAACCCCGAGGGATCGGGTGGCGGCTTTCATCTCAGCCACGAATGTGCGGGTCACCTCGCCGAGTCGGTCGGGTGCGGCCGTGGCGATTCGGCGAACGAGGGCCGATCCGGAGATCGCCCCGGCCGCTCCCAGGGCGAGAGCCTCGCGGACGTGGCTGGGTTCTCCGATCCCGAAACCCAAGAGGGCCGGCGGGGCGCCGGTCCGCTTGAGGTCGCGAATCAAGCCCGCGGTCGACGCCGCCTCGGTCGAGTCCTCCCCAGTGACACCAGAGCGCCGGGTGACATAGCTGAAGCCTTCGGTGAGGTTGGCGAGCCGCGATAGCCGTTCCGGTGTCGCGTTCGGCGGCACGATCATGATCGAGGCGATCCCCGCTGCCCGGGCGAGGGCGGCGAACGGCGTCGCTTCTTCGGAGCCGAGATCCGCGAGCAAGACCGAGTCGGCTCCCGAGGCCGCCGCCTCGTGGTAGAATTGCTCGGGCCCGCGCTGGAGCGCGAGGTTAGTGTAGGTCAGGACGCCGATCGGAAGGGTCCCTCGCCGGCGTCGCAGACCTCGGATCAAGGTCCAGCAGGCGGCCGGCGTGGTTCCGGCCGCCAGGGCGCGGACGGCGGCGGCTTGGATGACGGGGCCATCAGCCACCGGATCGGAAAACGGAATGCCGACCTCAATCGCGTCAGCTTCGGACTCCGCAAGCTCGACGAGAATCCGAGCCGAGGTGGCGAGGTCGGGGTCACCGAGCATAACGAACGGGATGAAGGCGCCTTCCCGGCGGGCCTCGAGGCGCCGAAACATCTCGGGGTACCGTTGGTGGCTCATCGACGGACCTTCTCGAGAAACCGCTCGACGGCTGCGAGGTCTTTGTCTCCGCGACCGGACAAATTCACGAGAATGGACTGGTATCGGCCGTCGGCCGCGAGCTCGGCCGCCACTGACAGAGCATGGGCACTTTCGAGGGCGGGAAGAATCCCTTCACGGGCGGCCAAGTCGGTGAACGCCGCGACCGCGGCGGCGTCGGTGCAGCTCCGGTACATGACCCGTCCGGTGGCGGCAAGATGGGCGTGTTCGGGCCCGACGGCGGGGTAGTCGAGCCCGGCCGAAATCGAATGGGACTCGAGGATTTGCCCGTGGGCGTTTTGGAGGACCATGGTGTGCGCGCCGTGCAAGACGCCGGGCCGTCCCAGGCGGAGGGTGGCACCATGGTGGTTGGTGTCGAGCCCGCAGCCCCCGGGCTCGACCCCGATTAGGTCGACGGGATCGCCAAGAAACGCCGTGAAGATCCCGATCGCGTTCGAGCCGCCGCCGACCGCGGCGACCACGACGTCAGGCAAGCTGCCGGTGGCCGCCAGGAATTGGCGCCGGGCCTCGTCACCGATGATCCGTTGGAAGTCCCGCACCATCGTGGGGTAGGGGTGCGGGCCGGCAACGGTCCCCAGGAGGTAGTGGGTGTTCGCGTAGGAGGCGGACCAGTCGCGAAGCGCCTCATTGATCGCGTCCTTGAGGGTGGCACCACCGGTCGTGACCGGAATCACCTCGGCTCCGAACAGTCGCATCCGATCAACGTTCGACCCTTGGCGTTCGATATCCTTGGCGCCCATGTAGATCACCGTCTCGAATCCGAACACGGCGCCCGCCATCGCGGTGGCCACGCCATGTTGTCCCGCGCCGGTTTCCGCGATGAGCCGAGTCTTGCGTAACCGTTTAGCCAGGAGCCCCTGGCCGAGCGCCTGATTGGTTTTGTGCGCGCCGCCGTGGAGGAGGTCCTCCCGCTTGAGCCAGACGGGGCACCCATCGCCGGTGCGCACGCAGCGATACAGCGGGGTCGGACGCCCGGCGTAGTGAATGAGCAGGGCCTGGAGTTCGGTCTGAAAAGCCGGGTCTTCGCGAGCGAGGATGAAGGCCGTTTCGAGCTCTTCGAGCGCCGGCAGAAGGATTTCGGGCACGAACGTTCCCCCGAAGGCACCAAACCGCGTCGGCAGTTTCATCAGCTGATCCTCCTGGAGATGGATGCCGCCCGGCGTGCGGCAAAGAAACGGGCGAGGGTCGAATGATCCTTTCGGCCCGGCGCCCGCTCGACCCCCGAGCTCACGTCGAGAAAGCTGATGCCGGTGGCTGCCGCGGCCGTCACGTTGCGGGGCGTAAGTCCGCCGCTCAGGATGCACCGATCCGGATCGGCCAGCCCGGCTAGGAGGCCCCAGTCGAACGTTCGCCCGGTTCCGCCCCTCCGGTTGGGGTCGGCTCGATCGAGGAGGCGGCGGTCGAACGCTTGGACGGTTGCCGGCGGGGGCACCGATCCAACCGGCACCGCTTTCCAAATCTCCGTGTCCGGGGAGAGTCTGGCTCGAAGGTGAACCGCGTAGCTCGCGTCTTCGTCGCCGTGGAGTTGAACCGCCTGCAGGCCCAAGTCGTTGGCGATGGCGGCAACTCGGCGCTCGGGTTCGTTCACGAACACCCCGGTCCACTGAAGGCCGGCGGCGGCCCGAATTGGCCGGGCCGAGGCCACCGTCACGGCCCGCGGCGAATCGACGGCGAACACCAATCCGCCATGGGTGGCCCCGAACTGCCAGGCGGCGGCCGCGTCGTCCGGCGAGGTCAGTCCGCACACCTTGGTCGGACCGAAGATCAGTTCCCGCGTGGTCACCTCGGGATTGGCCGAGGCCATCGGGGCCGAGCCGACGAGGAATCCGTCGACGATGGGTGCGAGGCGACGGACGTCGGCGGGCGATCCGATCCCCGATTCCGAAATCACGATTGCCGCTGCCGGGGCCAACGGCGCCAGCCGCTCGGTCACCGCCAAGTCAACGTCGAGGGTCCGAAGGTCGCGATTGTTGATCCCGATGAGGGTGGCGCCTAACGCCGTCGCCCGGGCCATCTCGGACGCGCTGTGAACCTCGGCCAGGACGGCCATCCGGAGCCGGCCGGCCAGGTCGGCGGCGGCTCGATATTGGGCGTCGTCGAGGAGCGACAGCATCAGGAGGACGGCGTCGGCCCCGGCCCGCCGAGCCTCGACGACCTGATAGGCATCCAGGATGAAGCCCTTGCAGAGCACCGGCTGGGAGAGGCTGGCGCGGACTCGGCTGAGCAACTCAAACGACCCGCCGAAAAACCGGTGATCGGTCAGGACGCTGACGGCGGTGGCGAACCCCCGGTAGGCCCGGATCACGGCGTCGAGTTCCGAAGCCGCCCTGATCCGGCCGCGGGACGGCGAGGCCGGCTTGATTTCCAGGATAAACGCGGGATGCTCGTGCTGGAGGGCCGCCTCGAAGTTGCGATCGCTTGGCTCGAGCCCCTCCAGCAACTCGGCGAGCGGCCGCCGCTCGCGCCGCGCCTCCAGGTCCACCCGGGTGGCGGCAACCATCGACTCAAGTCCCATGGGACGCCTCGATCAGCCGTTCGAGGGTCGCCGTCGCGGTGCCGCGGCCGAGAATCTCCCGAGCGACGTTGACGCCGGAACGAAGATCGGGTGCCACCCCCGCGATCCAGAACAGGGCGCCCGCGTTGAGGGCGACGGCCGCGAGGTGCGCGTCGGGCGCCCGGCCAGCGAGGAGTTCCCGGAGCCATACCGCCGCGTCGGCCGGCCCCCCTTCCGCCAGCAAGGCGCTGACCGGATACCTCGGCAGCCCGGCGTCTTCCGGAGTGAGGATCAGGTCCGTCAGGTTACCGTCCTGGAGCAACGTCGCCTCAGAATGGTGGTGGAGGGCCAACTCATCGAGGCCGCCGCCGTGCACGACCAGCGCGGAACGGCATCCAAGCCGGCCCAGGGTCAACGCCGTGGAGCGGCAAAGGCCGGCGGCGTAGATCCCCATCAGCTGAATCTCGGGCCGGGCCGGGTTGGCCAGGGGACCGAGCCGGTTGAACACGGTCCGGGTCTTGAGGGTCTGCCGGACGGCCGAGGCCAGCCGGACGCCGGCGTGGTAGGCGGGGGCGAACAGAAAGCAGATCCCGGCATCATCCAGCGCCCGGCGGGCGAGGCTCGGCGCCAGGTCCAGGGGAATGCCTAACGCCTCGATCAGGTCGGCCGAGCCACACCGGGAGGTCGTGGCCCGGTTGCCATGCTTGGCCACCGGTACGCCGCCCGCGGCGGCGACAAAGGCGGCGGCGGTCGAGATGTTGATGGTGCCGCTCCGGTCGCCGCCGGTGCCGCAGGTGTCGGCCACCGGTCCGGGCGGTTTCGGAAACGGCCGCGCGGCGTCGCGAAGGGCCATGGCGGCGCCGGCAATTTCATCGGCGCTTTCGCCCCGGGTCTTGAGCGCGACGAGCACCGCGGTGATCTCGACCTCGGAAAAGCAGCCCGAGAGCAGCATCTCAAAGGTCCGGTAGCTCTCCGCCTGGTCGAGGTGGCGATGGCTGAGGGTCTCGAGCAAATCAGCGACCGGCATGAATAGCCCAGGCGATCACGTTGCCGATCAGCCGCCCGCCCTCCGGGGTCAGAACCGATTCGGGGTGAAACTGGACCCCGATGGCGGGGGCATGGCGATGCCGAACGGCCATGACGATCCCGTCGGCCTCGGCGGCCAACTCGAGTTCGGCCGGCAGGGCCGTCGCCACGAGCGAGTGGTACCGCCCCGCCGGCATTGGGCTCGGCAGGCCGTTGAACGGCGGCTTGCCGTCGTGCCCGATCGAGACGGCCTTGCCGTGCACCGCCTCGGGGGCCCGGGCCACGGTGCCTCCCGTGGCCTCGACGAGGGCCTGATGCCCGAGGCAAACGCCGAAGAGTGGTACCCGGCCGAGCGCCCCGCGGACCACCTCGAGGCAACATCCGGCACCCGAGGGCGTTCCCGGGCCAGGCGATATGACCAAGAGTCTCGGCCCGCCGGGTCGAGTGGCCTGGGCAAGGACCCGCCGGGCCGTCGCCTCGTGGCGGATGACCTCGATCTGGGCCCCCCGGACGGCGAATTCTTCGGCCAGGTTGTAGGTGAACGAATCACGATTGTCGAGCAGGGTGACGGACAAGACGTTAGGCATTTGCCACCTCGGGCGCCGCGCGCTGGATCGCGCCGATGACGGCCGCGGCTTTCCGGCGGGTCTCGGCCGCCTCCTTGGCCGGGATCGAGTCCAGGACGATGCCGGCACCAGCGCGAACCGAGGCGACCCCATCGCGGACCACTGCGGATCGGATCACGATCGCGGTTTCGAGCGAGCCATCCGACAGCAGGTATCCGACCGCGCCCCCGTAGTAGCCCCGGCGACCGGGTTCGACCCGCCGGAGCAACGACGCGGCTTCGAGCTTCGGCGCCCCGACCAGCGTCCCCATCGGCATCGTCGCCGCGTAGGCCTCGATCGCGTCGACGCCGTCGCGGAGGACGCCGGTTACTTCGGAGACCAAGTGCATCACGTGGCTGTATCGTTCCACGTCGAGGAGCCGGGTTACCGAACGAGTGCCCGGCATCGAAATCCGGGCCAGGTCGTTCCGGGCCAAATCGACCAGCATCAGGTGCTCGGCGAGTTCCTTGGGATCGGAGCGGAGCGCGACCTCGTAGCGGGTATCGAGGTCCGGGTCGATCGTCCCGTCCGGTCGCCGACCCCTCGGAACTGTTCCGGCAATCGGGACAATGGTGGCCCGTCGAGTTGGTCCGTCGACGCGCAGGCACGTTTCCGGCGAGGCGCCGAACAGCACGGTGGCGGGGCCGTTGAGGAAGAAGAGATACGGGCTGGGATTGGCGGCTCGGAGAATCCCATAGGCCGTCAACGGCTCGGGACAGGGAAGCGTGAACGTCCGGGAGGCCACCACCTGATATCCGTCGCCTGCGCGGAGGTGTTCGGCGAGTTCGGTCACGACGGCCTCGAAGGCTGGGTCATCCTGGTCGACGGCCGGGGCCTCAGGTATGCCGCCGTCCAGGCGGCGGTGGGCGAGGTTGGCGGGAAGACCGGACCCCAACTCGACGAGGGCGGCCAGGTCGGCGCTGGCATCATGGCGGCGGTACTCGTCGCCGGGACCGGACCAGGTCGTGGCGATGAGGGTCGTGGTGTCTCTCGTGTGGTCCACGACGATGAGCCGATCGGGAACCCAGAACTCGACCCGAGGCGCCTCGGCCTCGGGTTGGGGCCCCGCCGGCAACGTCTCGAAATAGTCGATCGCGTCGTAGCCGATGGTGCCGATCAGGAGATGGCACCACCGCGCCGGGGCGCCGGCGAGTTGGATCTGGCCGGCCAACTCCCGGACGATATCGAGGGGGGACGGTTGGCGGAACCGGTCCCGCTCCGCCGGATCGGGTCCACCGGCCGGTATCGCGAGTCGAAAGATGCCGGCTGAGTCGGTTCGGCCGTCCGGCCGCCGCTCGGCCAGCCAGGCAATGGCGGCCGGGCCGTTCGGCGAGGTCGGAGCGACCGTGACGGTCGTTCGGTCGGCGGTGAGGTGCACCGCGGAGCGGACGCCGATCAAGCTCCGGGTCGTTCCGCCGGGCGTGTGGTCGGCGGACTCAAGCAGCTGGGTGTGGGGCGTGGCCCCGTCGGCGCTGACGGCCCGATACCAGCTAAGCGGGTCACCGGCGCCCGGGATCCGCCGGACCACCGGGGTCACGATTCCGAGGCGGGTTGGCGTCACAGGGTCCTCCCCGCCGCCGCGGCGAACCGGCCGAGGTCACGCATCAACGCCGCGAATTGGGCTGGGAAAAGCGATTGGTGTCCGTCGGACAGGGCGGTTCGCGGGTCGACATGAACCTCGATGAGCAGTCCGTCCGCCCCGCAGGCGATGGCGGCCTTCGCCATGGGCGCGACATATTCGCGGACCCCAGTGCCATGGGACGGATCGACGATGACCGGCAGGTGGCTGCGCGCCTTGATGGCGGGGACGGCCGACAGGTCGAGCGTATTGCGAGTGGCCGGGTCGAAACTCTGGATGCCGCGCTCGCACAGAATGACGTTCGGATTGCCCTCGGCCAAGATGTACTCGGCCGCGAGCAGCAGGTCGTCGATGCGAGCGGCCGGACCGCGTTTCAGAACTACCGGTTTCCGGGTCTGGCCTAACGCCTTGAGAAGCCGGAAATTCTGCATGTTCCGGGCGCCGGCTTGAAACCCGTCCGCGTACCGATCGACCAACTCCACGTCCGCGGCGTCGACCACCTCGGTCAGGGTCGGGGTTCCAGTCGCTTCGGAGGCCCGCCTCAGGATCTCGAGGCCGGCTTGGCCGAGGCCTTGAAACGCGTACGGGCTGGTCCGGGGCTTGAAGGCGCCGCCTCGGAGGATGGAGGCGCCGGCCGCGACCACCGCGGTGGCGGTGGCCTGCATCTGCTCGTCACTTTCAACCGAGCAGGGCCCGGCGATCACGACCAGCCGTTCGCCGCCGATCGGGACTCCGCCGAGCTCGACCACGGTGTCGGCGGGATGGAGTTCGCGGGCCACCAGCTTGTAGGGGGCCAGGATCGGCTTGACGCTCTCGACCATTGGGTGGGCTTCGAGTCCGAGTCGGGCGAGGACCCGTTCGTCGCCGAGGGCGCCGAGAACGACCCGCTCGGTACCGGGCATATGCAGCGGTGTGAGCCCTTGCGACCTGATCGTATCGATCAGCTCGTCGGCGTCCGCGCGGGTGGCATGGTGCTTCAAGACAATGATCATGGCCTTCCTTGCTGGGGAGCGCGCAGCACGGAAGGGCCCGAAACGAAGGAGCCCACCGCGGCTGCGGTGGGCTCCAAGTGTCAGGATCGAGTTATCGACTCAAACGTCAGTAGTCCCTACCGCTGAAATGCGCCAGGGCCACCACCAAAGGTTCAACGCGATTGGTTGAGTCATAGGAAAATAGATAAGGCACGATCCGCTTCGAGTCAAGCCAGGGCCTGGGTCAGGACGCTGAACAGTCGGTCGACGTCGGCCGGTTCGTTATAGACGTGGGGGGTAATTCGGAGCGACCGGCCGCCCCGAACGGTCACATACACCCGGCTGGCGGCCAGTCGGTCGGCCAATCCGGGGGCCAGCCCGGCCCGCGAGGTCAGGCCAACATAATGCGGCGCCCGGAGCCTCGGTGGGACCGCCGTCAGGCCGAGGTCGCCGCCGCGGGCGACGATGTCCTCTGCAAAGGCCCCGGCGGTTGCCGCGATGTTGGCCACCCCCCAACTCAGAATCAACTCGACGGCGGCGATGGCGGCGGGAAGGAGCGCGAAGTTCGCCGGCTCCCCCATGTCGAACCGCCGGGCCCCCGGTTGGAACTCTTCCGGATACCCGAGTCCGCTGAAGTTCTCCGAGCCGGCCCGGCCGAACCAATGGTGCTCGAGCGGCCGGCCCCCGTGGTGGCGGGGCGCCACGTAGAGGAACCCGGTGCTGTACGGTCCGAGCAGCCATTTATAACAGGCGGCCACCATGAAGTCCGGGTCGATGTCGCCGGCGTCGAAGGGCATGGCGCCTAACGATTGGGTCAAGTCGAGCACCAGCGCGCCCTGGACCGCCTGGAGGCGCTGGCGGATGGCTTTGAGGTCGAGCGCCGCGCCGCTGATCCAGTGCACGGCCGGGAGGGCCGCCACCCGGGTCCGGTCGTCGATGGCGGCCAGGATGACGCGGGTCCAGTCGTGGTCGGGAGGTTCCGGCAGCGTGACCAGCTCGGCGCCGGTGGCCCGGGCCCGTTCCCGCCAGGTCAGGATGGTCGAGGGGAACTCGCCCTCCAGCACCAGGATCCGGTCGCCTTTGGTGAGGGGGATGTTGGCCGCGGCGGTGGCCATCCCGTAGCTGGCGGCCGGAACGATCGCGATGTCCTCGGCGGCGGCGCCCGGTCCGATCAGCCGGGCAAAGGTCTCCCGCGCCTGCTGGGTCAGGGTAAAGAAATCAGCGGGGGACACGTTCCACGGCCGCTGCTTCCGGACCAACCCCGCCTGCCCGGCCTTGGTGACCGAGTTGGCGAGCGGGGACATATAGGCGCAGTTGAGATACGCCACGTCGGCCGGGATATCGAACAAATGACGCTGAGAGAGGAGAATGGGCATCAAGGATTCTAACACCGGTTGCCGGATTGGTCAGAGGTCGGCACCTTTGGATACCAATTCGAACCAATCGACCCGTGGAGCGTGAAGACCGATGCGAATACTCCGATTTGGGCTTGCCGTGGCGGCCCTGCATACGCCGATCGTCGCCGCCATGGCCCAGCGGCCGATGACGGCCGAAGACGTGCTGGCCATCCGCCAGGTCAGTGACGCCCAGATCTCACCGGACGGGAAGTGGGTGGCCTATGTCGTTACGGCCGCCGATATGGCCCAGAACGCGGCGAACAGTGACGTGTGGCTGGTGGCCGCCGATTGTGCGGGGCCGGCCGCTTGCCCGCCGGTTCGGTTGACCTCGAGCCCGAAAGCGGACGGCCAACCCCGGTGGTCGCCGGACGGCCGGTGGATCGGGTTCGTGTCGGCCCGGGAAGACCGGCCCCAGGTCTGGTTGATCCGCCCGCACGGTGGCGAAGCGGAGAAGCTGACCGATTCGAAGACCGGGGTCCAGTCGTTCCAATGGTCGCCCGATGGGAAGCGGATCGCGTTCCTGGCCACCCGGGCACCGACGGCTGACGAGGAGAAGAAAGAGAAAGAGAAGGACGACGCGATCGTGGTCGATCGCGATTTCCGAATGAGCTGGCTCTGGACCATCGACCTGGCCACCAAGAAGGCCGCCGAGTTGGTGAAGGGTGAATTCCAGGTCGGGGACCCGCAGTGGTCGCCGGACGGAACCCGGATTGCCTTCACGACCACCCCGACACCCAAGGCGGACGACGGCAGCCGGTCCGACATCCACATCGTCACGGTCGCCACCGGCGAGCGGCGGCAGTTGATCGAGAACGCCGGACCCGACAACGGGCCCCGGTGGTCGCCGGACGGCCGGTGGATCGCCTACTTGTCCCGCGGCGACACCCTCCGGGCGTTCGGGCAGCAACGGCTGACCGTGATTGCGGCGGACGGCGGCAGGCCGCGATCGGTGAGCCCGAGCTTCCTCTACCAGCCGGGTCCCGCGACGTGGTCTGCGGACGGCCAAACACTGTTCTTCGCCTCGCCGACCCGGACCACGACGCAGATGTATTCGGTCCCGGTGGCGGGCGGCGAGCCCAAGCAGCTAACGCAGGTCCGGGGCGTGATGAGCTCACCAACGATGTCGGCGGACCGGCGGACCCTGGCGTTCACGTTCGGCACGGTGCAGCAGCCCAACGACGTGTACGTCGCGCCGGTCTCGGCAGCGATCGAACCGCGCCGGCTGACCAACCATCATCCGGACCTGGCCCAGATTGCGTTAGGTCGGAGCGAGACGATTCGGTGGAAGAGCAAGGACGGGATGGAAATCGAGGGCGTCCTGGTCTATCCCGTCGGCCACGATCCGGCCAAGCGGTACCCGACCATGGCCTTCATTCATGGCGGGCCCTCCGGAGTCTGGACGGAGTCCTTCCCGGGGAGTTGGGGCAATTACGCCCACGTATGGGCCGGGCAGGGCTGGGTGAGTTTCTTTCCCAACGTCCGCGGGTCGAGCGGGTACGGCGAGAAGTACCTCAAGGCCAACGTCCGGGACTGGGGTGGCGGCGACTATCAAGACATTCAAACCGGGCTCGACCATTTGGTGAAGCGGGGAATCGCCGATTCGACCCGCCTGGGCCAGAGCGGCTGGAGCTACGGCGGGTACATGACGGCGTGGACCTTGACCCAGACCAACCGGTTCAAGGGCGTCATGGTCGGGGCGGGGCTCACCAACATGTACTCGATGTACTCGACCAACGACCTCCAAACCACCTTGGAGAATTACTTCGGGGCCGAACCCTGGGACGACGAGCAGGCCTACCGCCGAGCGTCGGCGATGACGTTCATCAAGCAGGCCAAGACCCCGACCCTGATTCTCCACGGCCAGCAGGACAACCGGGTGCCGATCGGCCAGGCGCAGGAGCTGTACATGGGCCTCACGAAGAACGAGGTGCCGGTCACCTTGGTGTTCTTCCCGCGGGAAGGCCACGGGCTCTCGGAACCCCGCCATCAATTAGACAAGATCAAGCGAGAGTACTCATTCTTTGCCAAGACCGTCCTCGGGGTCGAGGTGAAGGACAAACCGGAGCTGGTGCCATGACGATGATTGTGCGGGTAGTGACGGGCCTCGCGCTTCTGGCGGGGCCCTTGGCGGCGCAGTCGGGCATCACCGCGGAACAGGCCGCGGGGATGCGGCAGCTCGGCAACGTCCGGATCTCGCCGGACGGGCGGTGGGTTGCCTACACCGTCACGGTGCAGGACCTGAAACAGAGCAGCACCAACTCGGACATTTGGTTGGTGTCGTCGGCCGGCGGTGAGCCGGTCCGCCTCACCAACAGCAAGGCGGTCGACGATCAGGCGCGGTGGTCGCCCGACGGCAAATGGATCGCGTTCGTGTCCACGCGCGACGGCAAGCCGCAGATCTATCGGATCTCGCCGTTTGGCGGCGAGGCCGAGAAGCTCACCGACTCGAAGTCGGGCGTGCAGGGGCTCGAGTGGGCCGCGGACAGCCGGCGGATCGCCTATGTCGCCGGGCGCGAGCCGACGCCCGACGAGGAGCGGAAGCAGAAAGAAAAGGACGACGCCATCGAGGTCGATCGAAATTTCGTCCCGGCGCGTCTTCATGTCTTCGATCTCGGCGCCATGAAGGCTACCGAGGTCGTCAAGGGCGACTATCAGATTATCGGAGCGGCCTGGTCGCCCGACGGGAAGCAGATTGCCTACGTCTCGATGCCGACGCCGCGGGCCGATGATAGCCGGCACACCGACGTCATGATCGTCGATGTTGCCTCGGGAGCGACCCGCCGGTTGATCGAGAACGCAGGGCCGGATGCCAATCCGAGCTGGTCGCCGGACGGCAATTGGATCGCGTTCGACACCAAATCCGCCAATCGGGCTTCGACGACGCAATCGAAGCTCGTGGTGGTGGCGGCCGCCGGCGGGGCCCCGCGGACGCTGGCGGGTGATTTCCACTATCAACCCGGCCCGACCGCGTGGGCACCGGACGGGAAGTCGCTCTATTTCTGGGCGGTGACCCGGACCCGGCCCGAACTCTACCAGGTCGCGGTGGCCGGTGGGCCGGTCAAGCAGATTTCCGATCTCAAAGGATCGTTAGGCCTGTTCGCCGGGGGGCCGCCGTCGCTGTCGGCTGACGGCCGGATGATTGCGTTCGGGCGCTCCACGGTCGAGACGCCCGACGAGGTGTACGTCGCTCGGGTCGAATCGCCCTGGGTCCACACCGCGCTGACCACGCTGCATCCGGAGTTGGCCGGGGTGGCCATGGGCCGGGGCGAAGTGGTTCGGTGGAAGAGCCGGGACGGGATGGAGGCGGAAGGGGTGGTGGTGTATCCGGTTGGGTACCAACCCGGGAAGCGGTACCCGACGGTGGCGATCATCCACGGCGGCCCATCGGGTGTCTGGGACGAATCGTTTCCCGCCAACTGGTACAATCCGGCGCAGGTCTACGCCGCTCAAGGCTGGGTGGCGTTCCTGCCGAACCCCCGCGGCTCGAGCGGCTACGGGGAGAAATACCTGGCGGCCAACTACCGCGACTGGGGTGGCGGCGACTATCAAGACATTCAGACCGGCCTCGATTACCTGGTCAAGCGGGGCATTGCCGACTCGACCAAGCTGGCCCAGGGCGGCTGGAGCTACGGCGGTTATATGAGCGCCTGGACCCTGACCCAGACCAATCGGTTCAAAGCGATCATGGTTGGGGCGGGCCTGACCAACATGTACTCGATGTACTCGACCAACGACCTCCAGTCGGTGCTCGAGGACTACTTCGGGGGCGAGCCCTGGGACGACGAGCAAGCCTACCGCCGGGCCTCGGCCATGGTGCACATCAAGCAAGCCAAGACGCCGACCCTGATTCTCCACGGCCAGCAGGATACCCGGGTGCCGGTCGGGCAGGCGCAAGAGCTCTACATGGGGCTCAAGAAGAACGACATTCCGGTCGAGTTGGTGTTCTTTCCCCGGGAACCCCACGGGCTGCAGGAACCCCGGCACGCCCTCGACAAGATCGTCCGGGAGTACAACTTTTTCGCCAAGTATGTGTTGGGTGTCGAGCCCAAGCCCAAAGCGGAGCTGGTGCCATGATCGTTCGAGTTGCCATCCTCGGATTGCTGCTGGCCGGGCCCGCGGCGGCACAGGCCCGGATTGATGTCCTGATTCGCGGTGGCAGTGTGTATGACGGGACCGGGGGACCGCCGCGCCTGGCGGATATCGGGATTGCCGGTGACCGGATCATCTTCATCGGCGATGCCCCGGTCAGGGTGGTGCCGGGACGAGTGATCGACGCCCGGGGCCTGGTGGTGGCACCGGGATTCATCGACCCCCACACCCATACCGATGCCGATGCCCGGGATCCGATTCGGCGGCGGTTGGTGCCGTTCCTGGCCCAGGGTGTCACGACGGTCGTGATGGGCAGCGACGGCTCCGGGCCGTTCGAAGTGGCGGCCGCCCGCCAGCGGCTCAGCGCCGGTCTCGGCGTCAACGCCGTGTTCCTCGTCGGTCATGGCACCATCCGCCGCCACGTGCTCGGCATGGCGGACCGGGCGCCCACGGCGGCCGAGCTCGACAGCATGCGGACCCTGGTGGCCAAAGGAATGCGGGAAGGAGCCTTCGGCCTCTCGACGGGCTTGTACTATGCGCCCGCCAGCTATGCGACGACCGAGGAAGTGATCGAGCTCGCCAAGGTCGCGGGCCGGGCTGGTGGCTACTACGACTCCCATATCCGAGATGAGTCGAGCTACACGATCGGCCTGCTGGGTGCGGTGGACGAAGTGCTTCGGATCGGGCGCGAGGCGGCGCTCCCGGTTCACTTTGCCCACATCAAAGCGTTAGGCGTCGACGTCTGGGGGAAGAGCGACGAGGTGGTCGCCAAGATCCTGGCGGCCCGGGCGGGCGGCCTTCGGGTTACCGCCGACCAGTATCCCTATACCGCCTCGGGGACCAGCGTAGGCGCATCGTTGCTGCCTCGGTGGGCCGAAGCGGGCGGGCGTGACTCTTTGCTTCGGCGGATCAACGACCCGGCCACCCGAGACAAACTGGTCAAAGAGATGACCGAAAACCTCCGGCGCCGGGGCGGGGCCGGGTCGCTGCTGGTGACCGCGGGGCGGTGGAAGGGGCAGCGCTTGGCCGCGATCGCGACGGCCATGAAGGTGGACTCGATTTCAGCGGCCCTCGAGATCATCAAAGCCGGCGATGCCGGCGTGGCGTCGTTCAATATGAATGACGCCGATATCGACCGGTTCATGGCCCAGAGCTTCGTGGTGACCGGTTCGGACGGATCGGGAGGCCATCCCAGGAAATATGGGACGTTCCCTCGGAAGATCCGCCGGTATGCGCTGGACCGGGGGGTCATTTCCCTGACCCGGGCCATCGAAGCCAGCAGTGGTCAAACGGCCCAGATCCTCGGCCTGGCCGAACGGGGCACCTTGGTCGTCGGGAACTATGCCGACATCGCGGTGTTCGATTCCACCACGATCGAAGACCAGTCGACGTATGATGCGCCGGAGCTCTTGGCGGTGGGGATGCGCTATGTCCTGGTGAACGGCCGGCTGGCGATCGATGCCGGCAAGGCGACACCGGTCCTGGCCGGCCGTCCGCTGGCGCGGCGGGAACGATAGCCCGATGCCGAACCCCGGGATTTATGACATCGGCCTCGACCGGGGTGCGGCCAACTTTGCCCCGCTCTCGCCGGTGTCGTTCCTGGAATGGAGCGCCTCGGTGTACCCGGACCGCCCGGCGGTTCTCCACGGGGCCCGCCAGTTCACTTGGCGCCAAACCTACCAGCGGAGCCGGCGGCTGGCCTCGGCCCTGGTCCGGGCCGGAATTGGCCGCGGCGATACCGTCGCGGTCATGCTGACCAATACGCCCGAGATGTACGAATGCCATTTCGGCGTCCCGATGACGGGGGCGGTCCTCAACACGATGAACGTCCGGCTCGACGCGTCGACCATCGCCTTCATGCTCGACCACGGCGAAGCCAAGGTCCTGATCACGGATCGCGAGTTCAGTCCGACGGTTCGCGCCGCGTTAGGCCAATGTTCGGCCAAGCCGATGATCATCGATGTGCTCGACCCCGAGTATGCCGGCCCGGGCGACCGGCTGGGCGAGGCCGAGTACGAGGGCTTTCTGGCGGGGGGTGACCCGGAGTTTGCCTGGGCGCCGCCGCCGGACGAATGGGATGCGATCTCGCTCAACTACACCTCGGGCACCACCGGAAATCCCAAGGGTGTGGTGTATCATCACCGCGGCGCCCACCTCAATGCGATCAACCACGTCTTGATGTGGGGCATGCCCCGACACACGGTCTATCTCTGGACCGTGCCGATGTATCACTGCAACGGCTGGTGTTTCCCGTGGACCATCGCGGCGCTCGCGGGCACCAATGTCTGCCTCCGGAAGGCCGATGCCGAGGCGATTTTCCGCCTGATCAAAGCCCATCGGGTGACTCATTACTGCGGTGCCCCGATCGTGCACAACACGCTGCTGGGTGCGCCGGACGCCCTCTGGGCCGGGATCGGCCAGCGGCTGCATGCCTTCGTGGCCGGAGCGCCGCCGCCGATTGCCACGCTCGAGGCCATGGAGCGCCGCGGGGTCGAGTTGACCCACGTGTACGGTTTGACCGAGGTCTACGGGCCGGCCACGGTGTGTGCCAAACAGGATGACTGGAATGACCTCGACGT
>SHZU01000009.1:107500-154138 GCA_009692115.1 Gemmatimonadota bacterium
CGCTCGGATGACTTGAGGGTAGGGGTGAAAGGCCAATCAAGCTCGGAGATAGCTGGTTCTCCCCGAAATATATTTTGGTATAGCCTCGGGAAATGAGTTCACAGGAGGTAGAGCACTGGATGGGTCCGGGCGCCGTTATTGGCGTACCTCCCCCAACTAAACTCCGAATGCCTGTTGAATGCTGCCCGGGAGGCAGTCGCGGTGTGCTAATGTACCGCGGCGAGAGGGAAAGAACCCAGAGCACCAGCTAAGGCCCCGGAGTGGCGGCTCAGTGTAGCAAAGGATGTGGGTATGCGTTGACAGCTGGGAGGTTGGCTTAGAAGCAGCCATTCCTTTAAAGAGTGCGTAATAGCTCACCAGTCAAGCGTAGCCGCGCCGATAATGGTCGGGACTTAAGCCGCCCGCCGAAGCTGTGTCTTTGTACGCAAGTACAAGGGGTAGGGGAGCGTTCTGAGAGCGGTGAAGCCGGGGTGGAAACCTTCCGGTGGAGCGATCAGAAGTGAGGATGCCGGATTCAGTACGCGAGAATGAAGGTGAAAACCCTTCACACCGTAAGCCTAAGGGTTCCTGAGCCATGTCGATCAGCTCAGGGTTAGTCGGTCCCTAAGTCGAGGCCGAGAGGCGTAGACGATGGAAAACGGGTCAACATTCCCGTACCAACAGCTAAACGTTATCAGTCTGAGGAGGGACGCAGGAGCAAGGTCATCGGCGGATTGTGGTTGTGCCGCTGTAAGCCAGGTAGACGTTTCCCCGTAGGCAAATCCGCGGGGATAGTCGAGTGGCGATGCCGAAGGGGACGCAAGTCCCCGCAAAGGATGGCCGACGCATGCTGCCAAGAAAATCTTCGCAGATCAGGATAGTTGTTGACCGTACCGTAATCCGACACAGGTAGGCGAGGCGAGCAGCCTAAGGTGCTCGAGTGATTCACGGAGAAGGAACTCGGCAAAATTACCCCGTAACTTCGGGATAAGGGGTGCCAGTAGTATGTGTAAAAGCAGAGGCTGGCCGCAGAGAATCGTCCCAAGCGACTGTTTAGCAAAAACACAGGTGTCTGCTAAGGCGTTTTCCAAGCCAACGTATAGACACTGACTCCTGCCCGGTGCCGGAAGGTTAAGGCAAGTGGTTAGCCGCAAGGCGAAGCTGCGAACCGAAGCCCCGGTAAACGGCGGCCGTAACTATAACGGTCCTAAGGTAGCGAAATTCCTTGTCGGGTAAGTTCCGACCTGCACGAATGGAGTAACGACTTGGGAGCTGTCTCCTCCGTAAGCTCGGCGAAATAGCAGTATCGGTGAGGATTCCGATTACCCGCAGCAGGACAAAAAGACCCCATGCACCTTTACTACATCCTGTCATTGATTGTCGGCATAAGCTGCGTAGCATAGGTGGGAGCCGTTGATCCGCTGGTTTCGGCTAGCGGGGAGGCACCAGTGAAATACCACCCTTCTTTTTCTGATAATCTCACTCAGGCCTTCACAGGGTCGAGGACCGTGGCAGGTGGGTAGTTTGTCTGGGGCGGACGCCTCCTAAAAAGTACCGGAGGCTCGCTATGGTGCCCTCAGTGCGGTCGGTAATCGCACGACGAGTGTATAAGCAGAAGGGCGCCTGACTGCGAGCGCGACAGCGCAAGCAGGGACGAAAGTCGGCTTAAGTGATCCGGTGGTCCCGTGTGGATGGGCCATCGCTCATAGGATAAAAGGTACGCTGGGGATAACAGGCTTATCGCGTCCGAGAGTTCACATCGACGACGCGGTTTGGCACCTCGATGTCGGCTTGTCACATCCTGGGGCTGGAGAAGGTCCCAAGGGTCCGGCTGTTCGCCGGTTAAAGTGGCACATGAGCTGGGTTCAGAACGTCGTGAGACAGTTCGGTCTGTATCCGCTGTGGGCGTGGGATTGTTGAGGGGAGTCGTCCTTAGTACGAGAGGACCGGGACGAAACGACCTCCCGTGTACGGGCTGTCCCGCCAGGGGCATCGCCCGGTAGCGACGTCGTGCGCAGATAACCGCTGAATGCATCTAAGTGGGAAACTGTCCCCAAGATGAACAATCCTGGACCGTAAGGTTCCTAAAGGGCCCTGGGAGACTACCAGGTTGATAGGGCGCAGATGTACGGGCTGCAAGGCCTTCAGTCGAGCGCTACTAATCGCCCGTGAAGTTTGATCTCTTCCATTGGTTTTGATTCCGGGTGGGTTTGATACCCACCCCTACCTACGACATCATCCAGTTCTCTCGATTGCCGATCTTTGGGCGCCCCGTAGGGCGCCCCTATCGGTGGTTGACTCGAGGCCGGTGCGATCACACGTCGTCCGAACCTTCTTCCCCTGGTATACAGGGGCGAAGACGGATAGCCGACCGCATACCGCTCGAACCATCAACCTCCGGTAGTGCCAGATTGGCTGACGACTAGCGCGCAGGGGCCACACCCGTTCCCATTCCGAACACGGTCGTTAAGCCCTGTAGCGCCGATGGTACTACGACTGAGAGGTCGTGGGAGAGTAGGCCGTCGTCAGCCACCCCCTTGGGGCCCCGTGATCTTCGGATTGTGGGGCTTCATTGTTTCTCCGCTCGGCCCACACCGCCCTTGCCATAACCCCGCGGGTCCGACGACCTTTGACCGGTGAACCACCATCCGCCACCAACCCGCTTGGATTCTACTCCATGACCGACTCCCTGACCGGCCCCGAGATCATCGCGCTGACCAAGCGGCACACTCTCTACGAGTGGTCGGCTCAGTCCAAGGTCGATCCCATCGCGATCGCCCGCGCCGAGGGGATCTATTTCTGGACCCCGGAAGGGAAGCGCTTCTTCGATTTCAATAGCCAGCTGATGTCGGTCAACATCGGCCACGGCGACCGGCGGGTTGTCGACGCGATCGCTCAACAACTCGCGACCTTGGCCTACGCCAACCCGTTCATGGCCACGGAACCACGGGCCCGGCTGGGCGCCAAGCTCGCCGAACTGTGTCCCGGTGACATCGATACCTTCTTTTTCACCAACGGCGGCGCGGAGGCCAACGAGAACGCCGTGAAGCTGGCTCGGTTCTACACCGGCCGCCACAAGATCATGGCCCGGTATCGCTCGTATCATGGCGCAACCGCCGGCGCGATTACCCTGACCGGCGACCCACGGCGATGGGCCGCCGAACCCGGGATGCCCGGCGTGATTCGCTTTCCGGACGAATACCACGGGATTCAGCGCGGTTGGGATCCCGTGGACCGGTCGCTCGCGGCGATCGAGGAAATCATCCAGCTCGAAGGCCCGAGCACGATTGCCGGCCTGATTCTCGAGGCGGTGACGGGTACGAACGGGATTCTGATTCCCCAACCGGGCTACTTGGAAGGGATTCGGGCCCTCTGTACCAAATACGGGATCCTGATGATCGTCGACGAAGTGATGTCCGGCTTCGGGCGCACCGGGAAATGGTTTGCTGTCGATCATTGGAATGTAGTGCCGGATCTCCTCACTATGGCCAAAGGACTCACGAGCAGCTATCTGCCGCTTGGGGCCCTCGGGATGCGCCGCCATCTGGCCGAACACTTCAACGACAAGGTGTTCTACGGCGGTCTCACCTACAACAGCCACCCGACCTGCTGCGCGGCCGCGCTCGCGACCATCGACGTCATGGAAGCTGACCAGTTGGTGGAGAACGCGGCCCGGATCGGCGGCGTCATGCAACAGCTGCTGGCGGAACTCGCCGCCAAGCACCGGTCCGTCGGCGCGGTCCGGTCGATCGGCCTCTTCGGGATCATCGAGTTGGTTCGGAACCGCCAAACGATGGAGCCGATGGCCCCGTTCAACGGCACCTCCGAAGAGATGGGCGCGCTCAACCGCTTCTTTCGGGAAGAGGGCCTCTACACGATGGTCCGCTGGAACTACTTTTTCACCAACCCACCGCTCTGCGTCACTGAGGCCGAACTCCGAGAAGGGTTTGCGATCATCGACCGGGGCCTCGACATCACGGATCGCGCGGTGCAGGGTTGAGATCGCTGGGCTTTCTGCTGGCGGCCGTGATGGCGGTCGGAGCGACGCCTGTGTCTGCCCAACTGCCCGGTCAGAGCGTCTTCGAAGGTCGCAAAAACCCGAGGGAGGAAGTTCGGGCCCGGGCGTTCGAGGAAATCAAGCCGGTGTTGGCAGATTGGAGCGATCAGATCTCCGGGAGAAATCGAAACCGGCTCGACAAGATGCTGATGGATGCCGTTCTGTTTGCTCCTCTCGGTCTGATGGCCGAAGGGCGGGCGGCGGTGGGCGATTCCCTGGCCGGTTGGCTGCCCCGGATCAGCAGCTACCACCTCACGCCGTTCGATTTCGATGCCAGCGGGAACCTGGCCTATGCGTTTGGGGCCCTCCGGTACGATCGAATAGATGCCGATGGGGTGGCCAAGACGATCGAAGCCGAATGGGTCATGGTCCTGTATCTCTTGGGGCGATCCTGGAAGGTGCGAAGCTATCTCGAGCGCCCCGGCGCGGGAGGCTGATAGAGCTGGTCTCGCCGCACGCCGAGAAGCCCGGCCCGCTTCGATCGCTCGTCGACCATGGTCAGCCGGCGGGCTATGGCCGGGGTCACCAGGGTCACCGTCCGGCGGTCATTCAGGGCATCCCCAATCGACTCGAGCCCCGCATCATCCCACATCCAACCCCCGGCATCGAATCGCCCCAGGTCAAGGGGGTAGGCATAAGCCCGGAGGGTTCGTTCGCCCAGGGCGTTGAAGTGCCCCTCGAAGTAGGACATGACTAATTCGCGGACGCCCCGGTAGACCGGCTCACGGGACCGGAGGCCGGAGTAGTTCGACTTGGCGATTGCCCCGAGGAACCCCCCGCGGCGATAAATCGCGATCAAGTGATCGTCGTCTCGATGGTTGGGCAGCAGGTCCACCAGCACCCCGCGATGCCCCAGCCGGCGGAGCGCCATGGCCGCGAAGAGGGCCCCATCAAAGCAATGGCCGCCCTGTTCCCGGAAGAAGGTAAGGGGCGACCGGTACCGCTCTTCGCCCACATACGGGATCTCATCCAGCAGGGCCTGAATCCGGGCGGGCGTCCGGAGGGCCGTGATGATCCGGCGTTCAGCCGCTCTGAGCCGTTTCTCGAACTGTTGGCAGGTGGCATCCATTGCTGGAATGTGGCCGCTGACCGGCCCGCACGACAGGGGGCCGACGGCGGTGGGCGGGGGGATCTGGCGGGGGCCCCTGAGTCCGGAGACCGGCTGGTGGCTGGGTACCTCGACCGCTACTTCGAGACCTATTGGCAGTCGTTAGTTCCCGCCCTCGAAGCATTCGTCCGGGCCAACGACCTGGCCACCTTGCCGGCCCATCGGAGCTTGGTCGTGGGGACGTCGCCGGCGTACCTCGCCGGTCAGTCCGTCGTCGGCGTGTACGGTGCGGGGCCGTTCGAGCCTAACGCCGTGACCCTTCTCTTCGTCCCGGTGCCAGGCGGTTCCGCCAACCCTTCACACCCTACATTCTGCTCGAACACATTCGAGCGGTGCTCGACCCCTCGAACGGCCCCCCGATCCGCCGCCCCGGGAACTAGCCCTGGGTCCCGAGTCGATCAGGGCGTAGCGCGGGTCCGGCCACCGGCCGGCAAGTGTTCCACCAGATACCGGGTCAACAGCGAGTAGACGTGATGGGTCGTGCCCGGCCCCTCGCAGATGCAGTGACTCCGGTTCGGATACGCCATGAAGTCAAACGGCCGCCCCAACTCCACCAACCGGTTGACCAGCCGCTCGGTTCCCTGGTAGTGGACGTTATCGTCGCCGCTGCCGTGAACCACCAGGAGCCGGCCCCGGAGCCCGTCGGCCACATTGATCGGGGAGGCCTTTTGGTACGCCGCCGGGTTCTGGGCTGGCAGCCCCATGTACCGCTCTTGATAGATCGTGTCGTAGAGCAATTGATCCGGAACCGGGGCCACCGACATCCCGACCTGATAAACGTCTGGATACCGAAACATTGCCTGCAACGTACTGGACCCGCCGCCGCTCCAGCCCCAGATCGCCACCCGGCTCGGGTCGAGGTACGATCGAGTCCGGGTCAGGACCCGCACCGCCTCGGCCTGCTCCTGGCTCGACAGGACCCCGATTTGTTGGTAGACCACTTTCCGCCAGGCGCGGCCCCGGGGCGCCGGGGTGCCGCGGTTGTCGACCGTCGCGATCACGTAGCCCTGATCGGCCATGGCCTGGTACCAAATCCGGGAATCACCCTGCCACTGGTCGGTGGCAGTTTGCCCGGCGGGTTCGCCATAGACGTACATCAGGAGTGGATACGTCTTGGTCGAATCGAAGTCTTTCGGCTTGATCATCCACCCGTCGAGCACCACCCCGCCTCCGACGTCCGCTTTGAAGAACTCGACCGGCCGAGCCAACACGGCCGCAACCGACCGTTGCCGGGCCGTGTCGTTCACCATCGTTCGGACCACGGTGTGCTTCGGCAGCCCGACCAGGTCGATCGTGGGCAGGCGGTTGGCGCTCGAATAGGTATGGAACGCCCACTTGGCGTTCGGCGCCACCGTGTAGCCATGGGTTCCCGGCTCATGGGCCGGCGAGATCCGCTCGGCGGTTCCCGCCCCGTCGAGCCGGGTCCGATAGAGATATCGCTGGGTGGCATTGTCCGGTGAGGCGATGAAGTAAAGCCACCCTAACGCTTCGTCGACCGCCGTTACCCCGACCACGTCGTAGTCGCCGCGGGTAATCAGGGCCCGGTTGGCTCCGGTCCGGCCAACCCGGTAGACATGGCGCCAGCCGTCGGCTTCGCTGACCCAGAGAAATTCCTTCCCTTTGGCCAGCCAGGTCAGCTCGTCGACGACATCGACCCAGGCGTCGTCCCGCTCGGTGAGCACCACGGTCACTCGGCCCGAGGCCGCATTGGCGAGGAAAACCCGGTTGGTGTTCTGCAGCCGGTTCATTCGCTGAATCACCACCTCGTTCGGCCCGGCCCATTCCATCCGGGGGATGTAGTTCTGCCGCGGATCGTCCGGGACCTCGATCCACGTGGTCCGGCCGCCCTCGGCCGAGACCACGCCGACGGTGACGACCGAGTTGGTGGTGCCGACTTTGGGATACTGCACCGGGGTCACGAACGGATAGAGCGAATCCGTGGCGTTGAAGAGATTGAAGGTGCCCACGCCGGTCATGTCGAATCGCCAATAGGCGATCTTGGCTCCGTCCGGCGACCAACGAAATCCGTCGCGAAGCGAAAATTCTTCTTCGTAGACCCAATCCGTCATCCCGTTGACATGCAGGGAATCCGCGCCGGATGTCAGCTTGGTCACCTGTCCGTCGGCCAGACGCTCGACGAAGATGTCGCCCTGGCGGACGTAGGCGGCCCGGTCGCCCGCGGGGGAGAGCTTGGCGTACATGAGACTCGAGGCCGGGGCGTCCGGTCCGCCCAGCTTGGAGAGCGACCCGGTTTGCCGGTCGAGCACCCAGAAGTCGCCCCGGGTGTTCTGCCGCCAGACTCGGGCGCTGTTGGTAAAGACCAGGACCTGGCGGCCATTGGCCGAGACGGTGTACTCCTCGATCTCGAGCGGCTCGGTGCGGCCGCGGGGCATGAGTTGGGCTGCCGGAACGAAGATCGTCCGGGCGCCGGTGGCGGTTTCATACCGCACGAGGTCACTGGCTCCGGCGGTCGTGGCCGAGGGCTCGACCGCGAGGTAGGCGGCTCCCTGCTCGATCCATTCCACGGGTCCGAACCGCTCGCGAGCCCCGAACTCGTTCGAGGCAAAGACTCGTCGCACCAGGTCGGTAAGTGGGGCGGGGACTTGCCCGGCAAGCGGGGCGGCCAGGGAACCGAGGAGGAGCGCGGTGGTGGTTGTTTTGGTCATGCTCCCAATCTGGCCCGGTTCCGGTTCGACCGCCATATTGGGTCTCATGACGCGACTTTTCTGTTGCCTGCTCATGGTGGCCGCCTGCCGCGCCGCCACGTCCCCCGCCGACCTCGTTCTGGTGAATGGCAAAGTGATCACGGTCGATGCCGCCGATCGGGTGGCCGAAGCGGTGGCGGTTCGGGGTGACCGGATCGTGGCGGTGGGCAGCACCGCGGAGATCGAGCGGCTCGCGGGACCCGCGACCCGGCGGGTTGACTTGGCCGGCCGCGCGGTGACGCCCGGATTGATCGACGCCCACAATCATTTTGCCTGGGGCGGCACCGACCGGCTTCTGCTCCTCGATCTCGGATACCCCGAGGTCAAAGCTGTGGCCGACGTCCAGGCCAAGGTCGGGGCCCGGGCCGTCCTGACGGCGCCCGGTGGCTGGATCCAGGGCCGGGGCTGGGACGAGAGCAAACTGGCCGAGCGGCGTCTCCTTACCGCGGCCGACTTGGACCGGGTGGCGCCGAACCATCCGGTCTGGCTGACCCAGACCACCGGGCACTACGGCGTGGCCAACTCCGCCGCGCTCAAGCTGGCCGGCGTGACCCGGGACACGAGGGATCCGCCGGCTGGGACGATCGACCGGTATCCGGACGGGATGCCAACCGGCGTCCTCAAGGAATCGGCCCAG
This sequence comes from Gemmatimonadota bacterium, assembly GCA_009692115.1. Lineage (NCBI taxonomy): Bacteria > Pseudomonadati > Gemmatimonadota > Gemmatimonadota bacterium. Next base: position 115,987 of record SHZU01000009.1, read on the forward strand.
GATCTGGTGGCCACTCTGATTCCGCCCCCCGCTGAGAGTGTCGTCGTCGACGCGATGAAGCAGCTGGCGCGGGCGATGAATGCCGAAGGGATGACCGGCATCAAGGATCCCGGGATCGCGAGCGAGACCTGGAACGCCTATCGGAAAGCCTCGGCCGACAGCGGGCTTCCCGTCCGGGTGTTCGTCCTCTGGTCGGGGGGCCAGAGCATGGCGACAGCCGACCGGCTGATCGCGGAGCGAGCCGCCATGAGCCGGCCGTATGAGTCGACCGGGGACGATCGGGTCATTGCCGGTGGGGTGAAGCTCTACCTCGATGGAAGCGGTGGTGCCCGGACCGCATGGCTTTATGAGGACTGGAACCGGAATCTGACCGAAGTCGATCAGGGGAACACGGGGTACGCCGCCGCCAACCCCGATACCATCCGCGCCTTGATCAAGCGGTACCACGACGCCGGGTTCCACGTCAGCGTCCATTCGATCGGGGATCGGGCCATCGACTGGACCATGGACAGCTACGCGGAAGCCCTGGCCGCCAACCCGGTGTCGGGGCGCCGACACGGGATCATCCACGCCAACATTCCAACCGACCGGGCCATCGACCTGATGGCCGGCATGCAGCGGAAATTCGATGCTGGGTATCCCGAGCCGTCCCCGGCGTTTACCTGGTGGTTAGGCGATACCTACGCCGGGAACTTCGGCGCGGCCCGGTCGCGCCGGCTCAATCCGTTCAAGACTTTTGCCGCCAAGGGTGTTCGCTGGGCGGGGACCTCCGACTATAACGTCACCCCGTTCCCGGCCCGCTACGGCATTTGGGCGGCGGTGACCCGCGAGCCGCTGCTGGGCGTCTACGGCAAGGACCCGTTCGGCACCGACGAGACGATCGATGTGCGGGCCGCCCTCCGCGCCTTCACGATCGACGCCGCGCATCAGTTGTTTCTCGAGACGAAGACCGGATCGATCGAGGTCGGCAAATACGCCGACTTGGCGGTGTGGGATCGGGATCCCTACACCGTACCAGCCGCCGAGCTGAAAGACATGCGCTGCGAGTTGACGGTGTTCAACGGCCGAGTGGTCTTCGAGGCGGCCCCGGGGTTGCCGCCGCTCCCGATGGCGGTCAGCAACAACGCCGTCGCGGTCGGAACCGTGGCCGGGCAGCGGGTGATCTTTTCAGCCCTTGGGGTCGATAGCTCGAAACAGTGGTCCGGCATTACCCGGCGAGCGTTCCAGCTCGAAGCCGGCCGGCCGGAGTGGCGCGAGTTACCGCCGGTGCCCGGGCCGGTCGGGCGGCTGGCCGCCACGGCCCAGGTGGTGGGCGGGAAGTTCTACCTGTTCGGCGGCTACACGGTGGCGGCCGACGGCACCGAAGGGTCGGCGCCGGCCGTCGACATTTTCGACCCGGCCACGGGTCGGTGGAGCGCCGCCGCCCCGATTCCGGTGCCGGTCGACGATGCGATCAGCGGGGTGTACCGGGATTCGCTGATCTACTTGGTGTCCGGCTGGCACGACACCGACAACGTCGATCTGGTCCAGATCTACGACCCCGCCACCGATCGATGGGCGGCGGGGACCAAGTTTCCCGGCGCGGCGGTGTTCGGTCATACCGGCGGCTTGCTCGGGCAGTCGATCCTGGTGATCGACGGCGCCAAAAAGACCGGCGGCCCTTCGCGGTACGACCTCGCCGCCCAAACCTGGCTCGGCCAGATCGACCCGGCTGACCCGACCAGGATCGAGTGGCGGAAGCTTCCGCCGCACCCGGGGCCCGCCCTCTATCGGGCCGCCGCCGCACCCTGTCCGGCTCAAGGCGTGATTCTGGTGGCCGGCGGAACCGGGAATCCCTACAACTACAATGGCATCGGCTATGACGGCCGGCCGGCGGAGCCCCTGACCACGGTACTGGCGTTCGATCCGGTGTCCACCGCTTGGACCACCAGGGCACCGTTCGGCGAGCCGACCATGGATCACCGGGGCTTGATTGTCAGCGGTCGCAGTGGGTGGACGGCGGGTGGCATGCGGGCCGGCCAGCGAGTGGTTGCCGGAGTGGTCGGAGCGCCGACCGGCGGTTGCTGACCGGGCCCTAAGGCCGCCGAGCGTCGGCCGGGCGAACCATCTCGAGCGCCGGTCGTTTGGCGGTGCGGCCGTCGGCCGACGATCGGCCGCGGACATGGCGCCACATCCACGGAACGAGGTAGCGGCGCCCCCACTGGACTTCGGCAGCCGCCCGCTCAAGCCACGTGGGCGGAGCGACCGCCGGGAGCGGGTCGGCCCAGCGCTCGTCCGATCCCGGCAACCGTAACGCGTGCCCCAAGGCCGCCGCGATCCGGGCGTGGCCTTCGGCGTTGGCGTGGAGCCGGTCGTCGCTCCAGAGCCGCGGGTCGGACGCCACCGGGTGTTGGGCCACGTCCACCAAAATGGCGCCGCTCCGTGCCGAGGCCTGCCGGAGGGCCTCGTTCAACGCCAAGACTCTCGGCACCAGGCGGCGCGCCAACGGCATGACGGGGGTGAGATCAGGCAGGGTGAAGGTGAGGACGGTGGCGCCCTGCTGGACCAGCGCGGTCTGCATAGTCTCGACGTCGGCGGCCACGCGGCCGGGGTCGAACTCTCGCGTCACGATGTCGTTGGTACCGGAAAAAAGCGTCGCGAGGTTGGGTCGGAGCGCGAGCGCGACCTCGAGTTGGCTGTCGAGGATTTGCCGAGTCTTGAGACCCCGCACTCCGAGATTGGCGTAGAGCAGGGAGCCTTGGATTGACGCCACGCGTTCGGCCAGCCGGTTGGCCCATCCGCGGAACCCGCCCCGGCCGTCGGGATCGTCGAGTCCTTCGGTCGAGCTGTCGCCGATGGCGACGTAGCGTTCGAATCGTTGAGTGGGTGTTGCCGTCATGGTGGGAACAACCTAATGGAGCGGACCGGGATCGAACCGGTGACCCTCTGCTTGCAAAAGTGACCAGCCCTGACGGCGGCCGGTCACGTGTGGTTCGTTGGAAGGGGCCTAACGTCTTCTCCGGCGGCAACCTGCATGCACCCAAGATAGCAAGCGCGACCAACGATGGGGAGCCGTCCACTAGGCTGAAATACGCTGGTGACGCCTGTTCTAGGCACCAACTGAGGCATCGGAGGCCGGCCCGTCGCCGAGCAGCGATTCCATTTGGTGCGCCGCCCTCTTAGACCGGGAACCAGGTGGCTATAGGTGTCGAGGGTCAGCTTGATGCTCGCGTGGCCGAGCATGGCTTGCACCAACTTCGGGTGCAAATCGGCCGTGAGCAGGAGCGAGGCCGCGGAGTGGCGCAGGTCGTAGGGTCGAAGCCGGTCCAATCCGGTGCTGATCGTTCGGCTGGCTGTCGACGGGGCCGGGCCCTTTCCCACCCCCTCCGGGACGATCCGCTGCCCCCGCTGCCGGACGTTGGTCGACTGGCGGGCCGTATCGCAGCAGCAGCACCTGGCCGAGCTCCTAGAGCCGGACACCGCTCGGAGGCTCTGGACGGCCGACATGACTGTACCGGATCCGGATGACATGGTCCTGATGACCAAAGCGCCCCCCAGCTCGACACGCTGACCAGCCCAGACAACCCCAAGCCCTGACATGTCGTTAGGCCCCGGTGCCTTCGCCGGTGCCAGCTGTCGCGCCCTCGAGCGCCCGGTCGACCGCCGCGTACACGGCGGCGAGATCGCTTTGGAGGCGTACCCACAAGGCCCGGCGCTCGGGGCTGACGCCCTCGGCCGCGAGAATCTGCGCGGCCTTTCCCAGGGCGTCCCGGATGTAGACGAACGCCTAGAGCCGGGTCGCCGCTGACCGCCAGCTCCCGTAACCGTTCCATCAGACGGACCATCGCCCGGGTGCCCCGTTCGCAGTAGTCGAGCAGGTCCTGGCGGAGCCGGTCGCGCTCGGCCAGCTCCCGCCGCGGATCGCCGGAAAACCGGCGGTCTCGGTATATTCGGTCACCCTCTATCCATCGGGACTTTCGAATGGTACCTCGTCTGATCGCCCTTGTTGCCGGGTTCGTCGCTACCCTCGCTGCCCCAGGTCCCGGGTTCGCCCAATCGGCCGGGAAACGCCTTTCAGTGCCAGGGGGCTGGGTCACCTACTATGAGCGAGGTCCAAGTACCGGAACACCGCTGATCATGGTGAGCGGCGGCCCCGGCTTCGGGAGCGACTATTTCTCATTCCGGCCCTGGGGCGGATTTGAGACGGCGCACCGGAACGTCCGGTACGACCAGCGCGGCACCGGAACCTCATCGCCGGTCGGTGCCGAAACCCAAGTCTCGGTCGCCCAATTCGTCGCCGACCTCGAGGCGCTCCGGGTGGCGCTCAAAGCCGACAAGATCGACCTGATGGGCCACTCCTGGGGCGGCTATCTGTCGATGGCGTACGCCACCAAACACGCCGACCGGCTCGCCCATCTGATCCTCCTCGATGCCGCGGCGCCCAAGTTCTCCGAAACGCTCTTTTTGTTCACCCAGGCGTTTCCGGACCGCGGCGACTTCATCGCGCAGTTCCGACGCGGCGTCGAGACCGGCGGTGCCACGATGGACAGCGCGTTGACCAGTTACGTCTCCAGCATTTTCTACTCGCCCGAGAATGCCGCCCAATTCCTCAAGCAACTCGGCGACAGCCATTTCAGCCGGTTCCAGCACAAGCAACTGTCGAAGGAAATGGGCGCGGTCGACCTCTCGACCGGGGTCCGGGCCCTGAAGGTACCGACCCTGGTCATCACCGGGCGCTACGACATGAACGTGGCCCCGCAGACGGCCTTCAAGATCCACCAGATGATTGCCGGCTCGCAGTTCGCGGTGTTCGAGAAGAGCAGCCACATGCCGTTCTACGAGGAGGGAGCCAAGTTCGGCGCCGTGCTCGAAAAGTTCCTGGGCCGGTAGCACCCCACTTAATGCCGATTCGTACCTCGCAACCACTGCGTCTGGTGTTCTGGTCGCCGAACTCCTGACTCGAGCGGCTACTACAGCAGCTGTTTGCGGGATATATTTAGAGTCGCGGAAGCGGGCCCGCCCTCGCTTGCCCTGGAATAGCCGGTTACTGCCACCTGAGATTTGACCCTTGCCGACCAAAGCACCGACCAAGACGCGCAGTGACCCCGCTCCGAAGCGACCCGGGCGTGGCGGTGGGGCCAAGCACATCTACCAGCACCTGCGCGAGGAGATCCTCACCATGGTCCTCGAGCCCGGCTTCCTGCTCGACGAGGCCGAGATCGGCCGCCGGTTCCATCTCTCGCGGTCCCCGGCCCGGGAGGCGCTGATTCGCCTGTCGGCGGAGGGACTGGTCAAAGCCCTCCCCAACCGCGGCGCGGAGGTGGCGTCCTTCGACGTCAGCATGCTGCCGGCCTACCTCGAGGCCCTCGAGCTGACCTACCGGCTCACCGCCCACTTGGCGGCCATACGGAGAACCCCGCTATCGTTGGAGCGGATCCTCGTCGCCCACCGGCGCTATGAGGCACTCAGCAAGGCGGGCGAGTTCCTCGAGTCCCTCGAGGCCAATCGCGACTTCCACATGGCCATCGCCGAGGCGGCCGCGAACCCGTACTTCACGATCTGGACTCGAACCATCCTCGAGCAGGGCCAGCGTCTCCTGCTCGTCGCGGTCCGTCACATGAAGCAGGCCCGGCTTCTTGGGGCTCATCCGGCGTTGGTGGAGGCGATCCGCCGAGGCGATCCCAAGGCGGCCGAAGTCGCCGCCCGGCGGGATGCCCGGAACACCATCAACGAGCTCCGGGCCTGGCTCGCGGAGTCCTCGACGTCGGGAGTGACGCTGCCGTAGCTTGCCGGTATGCACGTTGTATCCCATGTTTCCCCCGCGCCGGGCCCGAACGGGCCGAGCCGCCGCCACCACCATTCGGGGGAAGAGGACCATGCGATTCCGCGTTGTCGAGAGTCTCGTTGCCGGGGCGCTGACCGTCGCGTGCCCCTGGTTTGCCGGGTCATCGCTACAGGCCCAGGAACGGGCGGTGGACCGCCGCCGATCGCTGGACCCAAACATGCCGGTCTCCGACGATCCCCGGCGAGTGCCGGTGGCGCCGGGGCCGACCGGTCCGGAGGGCACGATCGTGCTCGTCGGCGGCCGGGTCTTCGATGGAACGGGAACGCCGGCTCGTCCGGCCACGATCGTGATCGAGCGGAATCGGATCGCGGCGATCCGCGAGGCCGGCGCCGGCGGGGTGCCACCTGGGGCCCGAACGATCGACGCGAGCGGGATGACGATCCTCCCGGGCCTGATCGACCTCCATGTCCATCTCAGCTACTCCGCCAAGGCGGGCGAGGAGCCGTGGCACTTGGCGTCCGATCCAGTCGAAGCGACGCTCCGCGGCGTCGAACGGGCGCGATACTTCATCGAGAGCGGCATTACCAGTGTGCGGGACGTGGGATCCCACGGCTTAGTCCCGTTCCGGCTCAAGCAATGGATCCGCCAGCGCCGGCTTCCGGGCCCCCGGGTCTTCCCCGCGGGGATGCTCCTGACCGGCACCGGCGGACATGGTGCCGAGGGGCTCCGGCCCGGCTCCAGCCTCTGGCTCTACGTCAAGGAGGTCTCGGGTCCCGAGGAGTGGCGCGACGCCGTGCGGGAGAACTTCAAGGCCGGCGCCGACGTGATCAAGATCGCCAGCCACTTCAGCCGCGAGGAGGTGAAGGCCGCCGCCGACGAGGCGCATGCGCTCGGGCTCAGGGTGATTTGTGATTGCGAGACTTTCTACATCGACTGGGCGATCGACGCCGGTGTCGACATCATCGAGCATCCCTTGCCGCGGTCCGACGATGCGATCCGCAAGATGGCGGAGCGCGGGGTGTTCGCCGTGCCGACGGTCACGGCCTACGACTTCGTCTTTGACGAGAACGGCGGGTACTTCGGCTCGAGTTCGAGGCGGTTCGGGTTTTCGCCAGCCCGCAACGTCGAGATGATTCGACGGCTCAAGCGGGCCGGGATCAAGAGTGGGATTGGCACCGATGTTGTCGGGGGGAACTATCGCTATGTGCTGCCGGCCTACATCAGAGAGCTCAAGCACTTCGTCGAAGCCGGGTACACCGTCGCCGAGGCCCTGGTGGCCGGCACCAAGACCAGCGCCGAGGTCCTCGACATGGACGACAAGCTCGGCACGCTCGAGGTCGGGAAGCTCGCCGATCTGCTGGTAGTGCGGGGCCAGCCCGATCGGAACCTCGACGACTTGGCCAACGTGAACCTGGTGATCCGGGACGGCGAGGTCGTCGTCGAGAACGGAAAGGTCGCGATCCCCAGGCACCCGGCGCTGCCGATTCCGCTGCCGGTCCGATCACCCCGATAGCGCCAATCGCGATCGGGCTCGCTGCCCTACCGTGGCGGCGGCTCGACGCCGAGCAAGTGCTTGACGAAGTAGTCCCACCGGCTCCGAATCATGTAGGGGTCGGCATCCACGTCATGATTCCGGTTCGGCAGCACCAGGAGGTCGAACGACTTCCGCTGGGCGATCAGGGAGTCGACCATGGCGTAGGTTTGGGCGATCGGGACGTTCTCGTCGAGATCGCCATGGGTAAGCAGCAACTTGCCCTTCAGGTTCCGGGCCAGGGTGGGGTTTGCCTGCTCGGCGTAGTGAGGGCCCATCGGGCCCATGTACCGCTCGGCCCACTCGACCTTGTCGAGCCGGAGGTCGTGGCACCCCGCAGCCGAGACCGCCACCTTGAAGAAATCGGGATACTTGAGGATGGCGCGGGCCGAGGCGTAACCGCCCGCCGAGATTCCGAAGATCCCGACCCGGGTGGTGTCGATGAACGAGTGCCCCGCCGCGAGCTGGCGAATGGCGGCCATGTGGTCGGGCAGCCCGGCGTCGCCGAGCCGCTGGTAGGCAACGTCGTGGAACTTCTTGGAGCGAAACGGCGTGCCCATCCCGTCGACGACCATGACGACGAAGCCCAGCTCGGCCAGGGCCTGCGCCTCCCAGAGGTATCGGCTCGGCGCCAGGGTCTTCGGGGTGGCCATCGTCTGCGGACCGGCATAGATGTTATCGATGAGCGGGTAGCGACGGGTCGAATCGAAGGTGGTCGGCAGCAAAAGGATACCGTAGATATCGGTCGCCCCGTCGCGGGCGGTGGCCCGAAACGCTCGGGGTGGCCGCCAACCGAGCCGAGTCAGCCCCGACAGATCGGTCGTCCCCAGTTCGAGACGCACCGCGCCGTCCCGGGCCGAACGGACCACCGAACGGGCGCCAAGCTCCAGGGTCTCGTAGGTGTCGACCAGATACCGCCCGGATGGTGAGATCGACACTGAGTGGTCGGCCGGCTCGGGGGTGAGCAACTCCAGGCGGGAGCCATCGAGTCCGACTCGATAGAGGTGGCGGAGGTAAGGATCTCGCCCGGGCTCGCGGCCTCCCGCGGTGAAGAACACCAAGCCGTTCTGGTCGTCGACCCGGAGCAGCTCGCGGACCACCCACGGCCCCCGGGTGATTTGCCGATCCAGTTGGCGGGTGACGGAGTCGAGCCGGTAGAGATGGCGCCAGCCGTCACGCTCGGAGGCCCAAACGATCTCGCCGCGCGGCCCCATGGGATTGAACCGCTGGTAGAATCGCTCGACGAAGGTCGGGTTCTCGTCCCGCGCGATGAGCCGGGCCGTTCCGGTCTCGGCGTTGACCTCTCCAACCTCGGTCATCCGGTTGCTGCGCGCCCGCCGGACTGAGTAGAAATGGCGCGAGTCCGCCGCCCACCAGTGATCGGGCCAGGTCATCGGGAACAGGTTGTAGTAGAGCACCGGCACCGGCGGTAACGGGCCGTCGATCCGGCGGCCTGAGCTCAGCTCGAACAGCACCAGCTCGGCCGTGGCCGTGGTTGAGTCGCCTGGAAGCGGGTAGGGAGCCGCATACGGGCGGGGCCGCAAATCCGCCGCGGTCCGGACCCCGTGCACGAGCGGAATGAGGCCCGCTCCTCGGATATCGATCCGATAGGTCGCGATCCGGCGGGAGTCGGGTGACCAGAACGCCACGGTGGCCGGCGGATCGCTGAGACCTGACCGGCCGAGCGGCGAGACGACGCCGGTGCCATACCACCGATCCGCCGTCCCATCGCGGGTCAGCACCAGGGTGTCCCGGAAGTCGGTCGACCGAACCGCGAGATCGAAGCCCCGGACGAAGGCGACCCACCGGCCGTCCGGTGACACGACCTGCTCGCGGGTGTTCGGTGGCGCCACGCCCGCCGTGGCGCATTGGTAGGTCTCGAGATCACACCGGATGGCTGCGCCGGCGATCGGCACCAGGACCGAGACGCCCGGGTCGAGCTGGAGCAGGGAATCGAACGGCAACGGCCGCCCGGCCATCAGCACTTTCGCGGCGGATAGCCCTGCCGCCAAACGGTCATGATCGAACGCCGGCCCGTGGGTGGCCCGGCCGGGATTGACGAGACGAAACCCGCGGTTCTCGCCGGGGCTGCGATACCAGAACCGATCGCCGTCCGCGAGCCACACGGGGCTCACGGTCGCCCGGGTGAGATGGCGCCCGATCTGCGCGGGGAGGAACTGCTCGGCCCGCCGGTAGTCGTCCGGAGTTCCCTGGTTGATCGGGGCCGCTGAGACCGCAGCGACCAAAAGGAATGACGGGGGCATCGGATGACCTCCTGCCCTGGTGAAGGGCGAGAACCGGGATTGACTGGATTGGGCCGGTATGCTAGCTGTATTCATGGTAGTGTACCGGTCCGCGTCCCGGGGGTCAATTGGGATGGCGGTTCTCTTTTACTCCGGCGGCGTCCATGGGGCAAGAACTCGTAGGCAAGGTAGCGATCGTCACTGGTGCCGGATCCGTTGGGGAAGGAGTCGGCAACGGCAAGGCGGCGGCCATCCTCTTCGCCCGTGAAGGGGCGGCGGTGTTTGGCGTCGATCATAACCTGGCCGCCGCGGTCGAGACGCAGCGCCTGATCGAAGCGGAAGGCGGGCGGTGTGCGGTCCACCAAGCGGATGTCAGCGTGGCAACCGAATGCCAGGGCATCGTGGACGCCTGTGTTCAGCGGTTCGGGCGACTCGACATTCTCCACAACAACGTCGGGATCGAGTTGGCCGGCGGACTCCTCGAGACCACCGAGGCGGCTTGGGACCGGACGCTCGCGGTCAACCTCAAGAGCATGTTTCTGCTCTGTCGAGCGGCCATCCCGGTGATGGAGGTTCAGGGTGGCGGTGTGGTGATCAACGTCTCCTCGATCAACTCGATCAGAACCTTGCCGGCGCTCTCGCTCGCGTACGCGGCCTCCAAGGCGGGGGTCAACGCGCTCACCCGTGAACTTGCCGTCGAGTATGCCAAGCGGGGCATTCGGGTCAACGCGATCCTGCCGGGGATGATGAACACGCCCTTCGTCCGGGCCGCCCTCACCGAGGCCTACGGCGGGGACATCCAGGAGATGACCCGGTTTCGCGACGCCCGGTGCCCCACCGGCAAGCAGGGAGAATCATGGGATATCGGCCACCTGGCGGTGTTCCTGGCCTCCGACCGGGCCAAGTACATCACCGGCGCGGAGCTGGTCGTCGATGGCGGCCAGACGCTCCGGATCTGATCTGACGCCATGAGACAGCCGATCCGGATCTCGACGATCGACACCCACACGGCGGGAGGCCCAACCCGGATCGTGCTGTCCGGATTGCCGCCGCTCGCCGGGGCCACCGCGGCCGAGCGGATGCGGGAGTTCCAGACCAACCACGACGCCTTCCGAAAGTTCCTCCTCTGCGAGCCGAGAGGCCATCGGGGGATGTATGGGGCCGTCGTCGGCCCTCCGCCCGACGCCACCGTCGATCTCTCAGTCTTCTTCATGACCACGGGGGGATACCTCCCGACCTGTGTGCACGGCGCGATCGGGGTGGCAACCGCGTTGATTCGCGAGGGGACCCTCCGGCCTCGACCCGACGGGAGCCTCCGTTTCGACACGCCCGGCGGCATTATGCCGCTCACGCCCCGGTTCCAGGACGGCGAGCTCGCCGAGATCAGTCTCCGCACGCCACCGGGGGCGGTCTCGGATCCCCACCTGGCGATCGCGTTGGACGGGGTGACGATCGCCGCATCGGCGGTGTTTTGTGGGGTCACCTTTCTCCTCGTCTCAGCCGAGCAACTCGGTAAAGCCGCGACTCGAGCCAACCTCGAGTTCTTCGTCGCGCTCGGCCAGAGACTGCTTGACCGGGCCGGTTCGGCCTTCGCCCTGGCGCTGTTCTACGACCGGATGGAGGGAGGAGGCTTCCGCGACATCGTGATCGGGCGGACCGGCGGGATCGACCGGTCGCCGTGCGGCGCCGGAGCCGGTGCCCTCGCACTCCACGAATGGGCCGCGGGCCGGTTGGCCGTCGGATCACCCCTCCCCGTAACGGGGATCATCGACACCCAGTTCGTTGCCCGAGTCGTTGAGGTCGTTGGTGGGGGCGCCATCGCCGAGATCTCGGGACGGGCCTGGATCACCGGCACCCATGTGTTCCTCCGAACCGATGCCGACCCGCTCCCCGAAGGTTTCGACCTCGGTCGATAGCGGATCAACGCGGCCAGCAGTCGACGCGGGGATCGCCGGTGTCGTCGTCGACTGGGTGATCGGACCGCCGCCGTATGCTAGCTGGATACGGTGTAGTGGACCGGTTCGCCTTCCGGGGGTCAATCGGGTAGGCGCTTCTCCCTTTCTCCGGCGGCGGCCATGGGGCTGGAACTCGTAGGCAAGGTAGCGATCGTCACTGGCGCCGGTTCTACTTGTCGGGGTTGATCTGGTACTGCTCCAGCGAGCCGTCGGCCAGCGCGCGCGTCGTGAGCAGCAGGGTTCGGGTTCCGGCCCTGATCCGAAAGGCGCGGTAGCTCATCCCACCTCGCAACTCGTACGCCACCGGGACGAATTCGGTCGGGCCGCCGAGCGGAGCAAGGCTGGTGGCGAAGTCCTCGACCGCTTCTCGGGAGAAGTAGGCGTTGGCGTTCGGGGTGAATAGCGTGCGATCGATCCTCCCGTTCTGCAGCTCCGCGAAAATCCGCCGTGCCTGGCTCAGCGCCGTGGCTGCCGCCGTGTCGGTGACGACGAAGAGGGTGGCCGCGATCCGGTCGGCAATGAGTCTGGTCGCCCGGGATTCGTCGTTGGAAAGGACGACGATCGCGGTTCGATCGTCCGGATACACCTCGTGGTAGGTGAAGTAACCCGAGGCTCCGCCACTATGCGAGATCCGGCGCCGGCCGTTCGCGGAGCTCACGTTCACCCCGAGCCCGTAGCCCGCCCCCAAGCCGTTGACGAGGCGCGCCTCCGTTTCCATCAACGCGTAGGAGGCCGGGCGGAGCCGCGCGCGGTTGATCAGGGCGATGTCCCACAGGGCGAGATCGTGGGCCGTCATCGCGAGCTGGCCGCAGCCGAAGAGCCAACCCTTGGCCTCCTTCGGCGCGGGGCGCCACGGACCGAGCGCATAGCGGGTATAGCCACCGGCGTCGGCCGGGCCGAGGGCACCGGTATCGGCGTCGGCCACCGACGTCATCCGGAGCGGGGTGAAGACCCGTTCCCGCAGGAACTCGAACAGCCCCTTCCCGCTGGCTTGCTCGACGATCAACCCGGCGATCGTGTAGTTGGTGTTGCTGTACTCCCATTTGGTGCCCGGCTCGAAATCCAACGGTATCCGCGCCCAGCGATCCGCGATCCTCTGGGGCGGGGTCGGCTCGAGCAGGTCCGAGAAGACGTAATCCTGGGGCCAGAAATCCTGGTAGCCAGCCGTCATCGAGAGCAGTTGGTGCAGGGCGATATCGTTCGACCGGGTGAGCTCAGGCAGCCATTTCGCCACCTTGTCGTCGAGGGAGAGCTTCCCGTCTTCGGCGAGAAGCAGCAGGGCGGCTGCGGTGAACTGCTTGGTGATGGAGCCGATGTTGTAGCGGGTCGTCGTCGTCGCGGGCATCGCCGGCGTCAGCCGTCGATTTCCGTAGGCCTGCTCGTAGACGATCTTGGCATCGCGCACGATGGCAATCGCCGCGCTCGGGCCGCCGTGGGCGGCGAGAATCCAGGTAGCCGCGCTATCGATCGCCCGGCGCTGGGCGACGGAAAGCCCCTCCTGGGCGTTCGTAGGCGAGCAGGCCACCGCCGTGACCGCCCCGGCGAGAAGAGTCGACCGGAGCCACATCGCGAACCTGGCGGCTGGCGCTGGCGGGTGGAGGACCGCGTTCGGGCGGGCCCGTGACCCGCCCGTCAACACGGACAGCCGCTGATCGTTCATCGCCTGATGTCCCTATTGAAACGGGGGAATCACAAACGCCCTCCGGCTCAGCGGAACCGGCGGATCCAACCGCCGGTCATCCCCATCTATCGCTGGCTGAACCCGCCAAAGCGCCGATCACCCCTTGCGTTCGAAGCTCGGGAGCGGGAGACACGCCAGGGCGCCCCCATGGAAACCGCCGAACTTGTGGGGCACCCCGGGAGCCGGGAACGGCGCGATCTGGTACCGAATCGCGTCGTTATAGTGATGCGACTCCAGGAAGAACTCCCGCTTCCGTTCCTCCACGATCTGGGCCATCACTTCCGTAGCGGTGCCTCCTTGATAGTTGGGCAAAGCGGCTGCTGTGTGGAGCGCGTTGATCTCTGCGACTGCCGCCGACAGGTTGCCAGTGGCCACCGCGTTCTCCGCTATGATCAGGCGGGCCTCCGCGTGTCGGGCGATCGGGATCGGCGTCCCGAGGCTCGCGTACTTCGTCTGAAGGAAGAGCGGAGTGCGCCCATCGGCGGCGAGGCGGGCGGCATCGACGATGGCCACTCGGCGGTCAGGGACGCCGTTGAAGGTAAGATTCTGGTAGATCGACTCGATCGAGACGAAGGAAGACCGATTGTTTAGGGCGAAAACCCGGTTCTCGGACCTGCCTGCGGCCGCCGAGTAGAGGGCGTTCTTCACGAAGCCGGCTGGAATGAGCTGGGCGTCAGCGGCGGCTTCGGCCTTCTTGCCGGCCGCGAGCCGAACCCGGGCTCGGCCCAACAGCGACATGTTCACGAGGTCCGGGCGGTTGGCCGTGGCGCCCAGCGCGATTGCGCGGTTGAACCGCTCCTCGGCTCGGGCCCGAATCTGGGCGGTGGTGACCTCCGTGCCTTCGTCGAAGACCGCTGAGCACATCGCTTCCGACAACAACAGATAGCTGTAGCCGGTGTAGGCCGCGGTTTGCGCCAACAGCGCCCCGCGGCCGGGGACTGCCGCGTCGGTCCACCCATCGAGCAGCTTGAACACTTTGTCGCCGAGGAATCGGGCCACCGAGAGCGAGGTGTAGATCGCAGGCTCGTTCTGGTCGCAGGTGGCGCTGGCCCAGGTTGGACCCGAGGCAACGTCAGCTAATGCGCGCTGGTCGTAGCTCCACCAGTGGGTGGTCAGAATGCTGACGTTGAGCTCATTCCCGATCAAGCTGCTCGCCATGATGTACTTGGCGAAGGCACACTCGAACTCGGCGAGGACCGCACCAGCTAGGAGCGGTGCGTTGTCTGGGATCTCGACCTTCTCCGTCTCGAGCTGCCCTGGCAGCTCGACCTCGAGAAGACTCTGACACCCGGTCGAGGTGATCGCTAGCGCCAGGCACAAGGACGATGCCCGTGCCCGCCAACGTCGGCCCTGAAAAAGAGTCACGCTTGTCATCATCGGCTCCCGGTCTCGTGGTGTTGGCATCGTTAGAATACGATTCGGATCGTCGCTATGAACTGTGCTAGCTGCGGCAGCGTCGAGATGTCGGAGTTTTCAACTCGCAGGTTGTCACCAGCCCCAAAGAAGGACGTCCCCGGCGCCAAATGTTCATCGTACGACTCGGGATCAAAACTGGTGTACTTGGTCCACAGAGCCAGATTGCGGCCAGCTATCGTGATCGTGGCCCGCCGGCCTCCGACCATGTTCGCCAGCCGGTCAGGGAGCGTGTACCCCAGCGACAACTCCCGCAGCTTGAAGAAGCTAGCGTCTGCAAGGTAGGGCTCGGAGAACGCATCGTCGCTCAACTGGATGTACGCCAGCGTCACCGCGTCGAACTCGTTCGGGTAGAAGTTCTCCCGGCAGCGGGGAAGGAATCGGCAGCGAACGGCCATGTCGGTGTCCCACAACCGATGGCCGCGCTTGAAATCGACCATCCCATAGAGGCGAAGTCGGCCGAACAGCTGCCACTCGGAGGTGAAGGCGCCTTCGACCTTGGGGGTCATCCGCCCCATGTACAGCCGCGGCGCGTCAGCACAGGACATCGGCGCCTTTCCAGGGCCGCCGTCGCACAGGATGTCCCGCACCCGGCCGGCGACGGCGGGGTCTTTGGTGGCCGAGACGACCCGCCGCTGCATGTATGAGCCCACCGGAAAGCCAACCCTGAAGCCGGAAAGGCCTCCCGTGCCCAAGAACTCAGCGCCTCCGAGGCTCTTCACTTCGCTGTCGTTGTCGGAGAAGTTGAGCCCCAATGTCCACTTGAGGTTCTGCTTGTCGATCACCTGTCCGGTCAGCGCAACCTCGAGGCCTTTCGTCAGGATCTCCCCGGCATTGCTGAATCGAAAGCCGGTGTAGCCGAGCGAGGGCGGAACTGGAAGCAGGAGAATCGCGTCTGCGGTGGTCTTTCGGTAATAACTGACGTCGACGCCGATGCGGTCCTTCAAAAAGGCGGCTTCGAACCCGAGCTCGAGCTCTTCGCTTCGCTCCGGCTTGAGGTCGGGGTTGCCAATCGAGCCCGTCGAAACCGACGACGCGCCATTGCCGCCCGTCACCGGACGGTAGCTCTGGACGGCGGCGAACGTCGACGGCTGCTGGCCCGCGGCTCCGAAGGCTGCCCGGAGACGAAAGCGCTCGGCGAACCCCTTCGGCCAGAAAGACTCCTCGCTCACCGCCCAGGAGAGCCCAACCTTGGGGTAGATCACGACGTCGTAGTTCTTCCCGAACGCGCTGTTGTCATCGCCCCGGACCGCGGCAGTCAGGAAGACCCGGTCCTTCCACGCCACCTGCTGCTGAACGAAGAGGCCTACCGTCGCGCTCTCTTCGAAGTCCTCGAACCCCTGTCGAATCGCGGCCGAGCTCACGGTTGTCACACCCGGCGCGGGAAACTCCTGGCCCTGGGCGATCACTCGCTGGAGGCTCCGGCGAAAGTATTGCGCCCCGAAGGTCGTGGTCAACCCGAGTGACTGGGCCGGCTTCATGGTGGCAGTCAGGCTGTAGTCGACCGTCCGGTTGCTTACTGCAGTCCGGTCCTGGCGGACCGAGCCAAGACGGGCCGCCAGGCCGAAGAACTGACCATCTGCAAGGGACATTCGCTTATTCAGGTTCTTGTCGTCCTCGTTGGTGAGGTCGAGCCCAGTCCGCAACCGCTGGGTCAGCCAGGGACGGGTCCGGTGCGTAACATCGAGGGAGAAGGTCGAGCGGCGGAAGTCTTGGCGAAACTGGTAGTTGCGCCAGTAGACTTCCGGGGGCGCGAGGAAGAACCCTCGACGGGGAGTGTCGAGCAGATTGGCCTCAGCGTAGTACATGCTGAAGATGTTGTTCGAGAACGGGATGTCGACCCGCCCGCGAGTCAATCCCAAGCCGGCGTTGATATTGAGCTTGTCGGTGGGCGTCACGGTCAGGTTGAGGCGTGAGCTGAATCGGTTGGCTCTGTTGGTGGGCTCCACCCCCTCGTCATCGTCCCACCCCAGACTCCCGAAGTACTGGATCAAGTCAGTGCCGCCCCGCAGATTCAGCGCGTACCCCTGGGCATGTCCTGTTTTGAAGAACGGGCGCCCGGCGGCGTTCTCGACTTCCAAGATGTTCAGCGTGACCGGGTTGCCGGACTTGTCCTTCGAATAGAGGACCGGAAGTCGCCCCTCCGGATCTTGAAACCAGTTGGCCCCCTGGCGGCTGGTGATCTCAAACTCGGCCTTGCCGCTCCGGCCCTTCTTGGTGATGATCTGAACTACGCCGTTGGACGCTTCCGTGCCGTACAGGGTCGCTGCCGCCGGACCCTTGATGATTTCGATGCTCTCGATGTCCTCGGGATTGAAGTCGTTGAGACGAGACACCATCTCCGAATTACGACCGCCCAACGAGCCCCCGCTCGAGGCCCGGCCATCGGCGCGGATCCCGTCGACGTAGATGATGGGCTCCGACCCAAGGTAGAAGGTGCCCGCACCTCGGACTTTGAGCCGAGGGCCGGCTCCGACGAAGCCCATTCGCGGTTGAATGGTTACCCCCGCCGCGCGGCTGTTCAGCAGTTGGCCCAGGTTGGAGGCCGCCGCAAACTGGAGTTCATCCGACACCTGGACCGTGGCCACCGCGTTACCCAACTGCTTCCGCTGGGTCGCTTCAGTCGTTCCAGTGACGATGACCTCTTCGAGGTTGATCACCAGCTCGCTCAAGGTGAGTCGCAGGTTCTCATTCCCAACCCGGACCCGCTGAGTTAGGGGGCGATACCCGATCGCCGCGACCGACAGCACTACCTCGGCGCCCCCGCCGGCCTCCAATCGGAACCGGCCATCCCGGTCGGTGGTTCCCGTGGTCGCGGTACCGACGATCGACACCCGAGCCCCCGCCACCGGGCGACCCGCCGCGTTCACCACCGCCCCAGCGATGACGGCCAACTCCGTCAGCGCCGACGGACCAGTCACGGCTGCGGTCGGCGCTCTTGCGGTTACGCCCCGCAGCGCAGCCATTGCCGTAGCGGATCCCTCAGCGGCTTGTAGCAGCATGAACGACAGGAGGGGAAGAGCTAAGCGCATGGCAGACTCCTTACGCGGCAGGATGGGCTGAGAATTGCTGGCCGTAGCTCCGCATACTGTGTGTATGCGTAGTCCTTCATACGATGACACTGCGGCGTCCGGCTGTCAAGGGGGAGAGGGGGCGCGCGTGGCGCCCCCTCCGTTTTTCGGCTGGGCTATCGCGGCATCCCGACGGGCGGCGGGATCGGAAGCGCAGGGTGCCAAAGTGAGGATCGGCTTCGGCAGTTGCTGGTAGGCGTGCTTGGCCCCACCGCCCCGCCGGGGTCGTTTCGCGGGGCCGGCACCGTGCGCCTTGGTCGGCATCTTGGTTAGCTTGAGCGTCCAGAGCTGGGGTGGCATTAGCCAGGTAGTCCAGGGCAACTCCGTGCCTCTCGGCTTCCGGAACTCCAAGCTACCTCGTGAACGGCGTGGATAGTAGTCGCTCGAGTCTGCTCGTTTCTTCCGCTCGACCAGCTGGCGGGTGCGTCACGGACCAGGGCTGTCGCCGCGCCTCTGCCGGGCTCGACGATACCGAGAAGTGCATACAGTTAGTATTCACGGCAAGGCCCGACGCCACGGTAACCCTGCCGATTCGGAGGCGTCCGGGGACCGCCGACCACAGGAGGTCCAGGTGTCCGACCGCACGAGGTGCCATCCGACCCCGCTGCGCCACCTTCGCTCCGCCGCGACCATCCTCGCCGCCGGCCTGTTGCTCGCCACGGGGGCGGCTTCGGCCCTCGCCCAGGAACGGCCGGAGGATCGTCGTCGGTACCTGGCTCCCGGTACCCAGGTATCGGACGACCCCCGACGGGTACCCGTGCCCCCGGGCCCGAGCGGGCCCGATGGAGCGATCGTGCTGCTCGGCGGGAGAATCTTCGACGGCACCGGGGCGCCGGCGCGGCCCGGGACGGTGGTGATCGAGGGTAACCGAATCCGCGAGGTGCTGCCGGCCGGGCCGGGCGCGTGGCCCGCAGGCGCCCGGGTGATCGACGTTGGCGGAATGACCGTCCTTCCGGGGTTGATCGACCTCCATACCCACTTGAGCTACTACATGTCCGGGGGGTTCGGACCATCGGAGGAGCCTCAGAGTCTGATCGCCGATCCGATCCAGGGCACCCTCCGAGGGGTCGAGCGGCTCCGGGCCTACATCGCCAGCGGCATCACCAGCGTTCGAGACGTCGGATCGCACGGCGACGTGGCCTTCCGGCTCAAGGACTGGGTTCGGGCTCGTCGCCTTCCCGGTCCGCGCGTGTTCGCCGCCGGCAACTTGATCTCCGCCCGCGGCGGGCATGCCGCGGGGGGTCTCCGACCGGGGTCGCTACTGTTCGGGGCGGTACGGGTCGCGTCCGGTCCCGACGAATGGCGCGATGCGGT
The DNA here is from genome assembly GCA_009692115.1 of Gemmatimonadota bacterium. Lineage (NCBI taxonomy): Bacteria > Pseudomonadati > Gemmatimonadota > Gemmatimonadota bacterium. Next base: position 134,959 of record SHZU01000009.1, read on the forward strand.
GCGCGAGCAGTACGAACGAGGGGCCGATTTCATCAAGCTGACGAGCCATTTCACCCGCGAGGAGGTGGCGGCCGCCGTCGCGGAGGCCCACGCGCTAGGGCTCAAGGTGACGGTCGATGCCGAGACCTTCTACGTCCAGTGGGCGGTCGAGGCCGGGGCCGATTGCATCGAGCACCCGCTCCCCCGGAGCGACGAGGCGATTCAGCTGATGGCCACCAAGCGGACCTGCTCGGTGCCCACCGTCGTCTCCTACAAGTACATCTTCGACACCGTTCGCGGCTATTACGGCACGATGTCCCGTCGATTCACCTTCTCCCACGAGGCGAACGTCGAGATGGTGAGAAAGATGAAGCGCGCCAGTGTCACCATCGGGGTCGGCACCGACCTGGTCGGCGGCTGGTACCGGCACCTCCCCGCCGCCTACCTCACCGAGCTCAAGGTGCTCGTGGCCGCCGGGTTCACCGGGCCCGGGGCCCTGGTGGCCGCCACCGGGACGAACGCGGCCATTCTCGACATGGCCGACAAACTCGGCACCCTCGAGCCGGGCAAGCTCGCGGACGTCCTCGTGGTGCGGGGCAAACCCGATGAGAATCTCGATGACCTGACCCAGGTGCACCTGGTGGTCCGGGATGGGGAGGTGGTGGTCGAGCGAGGCCAGATCGTCAGTCTACCGCACGTGCCGCTGCCGGAGCCCGGCACCGCGCCAGCCCGCCGCACTCCGTGACCGGTACCGCATCGTTCGAGGGGGCAACCCGGATGTCCGAGTCCCTAGCCGGGGTCTCGAGAGTAGTCGCGATCGCCGTGGTCGGCGCCTTCCTCGCGACCGCGCTCGGGGCTCAGACCGCCAAGAAGCCAATCGTTCCAGCGTCCGCGCCCGAGTATGGAATCAGAGCCGACGAGAACGTCTGGGTCACCATGAAGGACGGGGTGCGCCTTTCCGGACACATTTTCTTCCCGGTAGGCAAGCGCCGCGGTGAGCGGTTCCCGGTCCTGTTCCATCACACCCCGTACCGGGAAACCGCCGCCTCCCGGTACGGTGCCTCGTCGTACCTGGTGCGCCGCGGGTATGTCGATGCCCATTTCCAGGTCCGGGGAACCGGCCAGAGCGAGGGGGCGGTGCCCGATCGGGAGTACTCCGACCAGGAGATCGAGGACGCCATCGAAGTCATCGCTTGGCTCGCCCGCCAACCATGGTCCAACGGGCGGGTCGGCATGTATGGCGTGTCGTGGAGCGGTTTCAACGCGGCTCAAGTCGCGATGCGCCGGCCGCCCGGACTCGAGGCCATCTCCGTCGGCGCCGGGACCGAGGATCTCTACCACGAGAACGTCCAGTACCTCGACGGGATTCTCCATTTCGGGAGTTACAACTTCGGGATAGACGTCCGCACCACCCAGAGCCCGCCGCCGGACTTCCCCCTCACGGACGCCGTCTTCCGAGATCGCTTCGACCAGCCCCCGTGGAGTCTCACCTTCCTCAAGCAACAGCGGGACGGCGACTACTGGCGCCGGGGGACACGGCTCGACCTCAAACCCGACGCCATCGCGATCCCGACCTTCATGATCGGCGGGTGGGTCGACACCTATCGCTCCAGCATCCCCCGCGCGCTGGACCGGATGAAAGCCCCAACGGTCGCGGTGATCGGCCCCTGGAATCATGACCTGAGAGACCCCGGCCCTGCGGTGGAGTACCGGCACCAGCAGATCCGCTGGTGGGACTACTGGCTCAAGGGACGGAACACCGGCATTCTCGACGAGCCCAGGGTCACCGCGTACATGCGGTATTCCCATCGCCCCGATCCCTGGATCCGGGGTCGCGACGTCCCGGGTGAGTGGCGGGCCGATACCTGGCCGCCACGAGGGCTGGCGTGGCAGCCGTGGTACCTGCAGCCCGATCACGACCTCCGCCGCACTCCGCCCGCCGACGCGACAACCCATCAGCTCGAGTACCTCCCCGCGGTCGGGCCGCAGGCGGGCCAGTATTGGACCAACACCCAGCCCGATCAACGAGCCGTCGACGCGTTCAGTCTGGTCTACGACTCGGAGCCACTCACGACGGACCTCGCGATCCTCGGCCGGCCGAAGGCGATCTTCGCCGCCTCGGCGACCGCGCCGCTGGCGCACTGGTTCGTTAGGCTGTCGGATGTGGCGCCCGATGGCGTCACCACCCAGATCACCGGCGCGGGCTTGAACGGCGCCCACCGCGAATCCTCCACCGATCCGGCGCCGCTCGTGCCAGGCAAGGAATACCGCTTCGAAGTGAACCTTCACGTCACTTCGTGGGTCTTCAAGCCCGGCCATCGCATTCGAGTCGCGATCTCCAACGCTCTGTGGCCAATGCAGTGGCCGAGCCCGTACCCGATGACGACCTCGCTGGTCCTCGGCCCCGAAGGCGGACCGACGCCATCGGCCCAGATCCTCCTTCCGGTGGTGCCGCTCGAAAGCGGCTATCCGCTCCCCCCGTTCGTCGCGATGGCTCAAGAGACGGATCCGGTCATGCCCGGTGCCCCGCCACCACCACCGCTCCGCGGCCCCCTCGGGTTCAACGCCCGTAAGCCCCAGAAGATCGATCGCGACGAAATCGCCGGCACGACTTCCGTCTCCCTGGAGGACGGCGTGCCGGGAACGACGACCAAGGTCGTCTGGCGGGTCAGTGACCTCCGGCCCGACCTTGCCTCCATCCGCGGCGAGCGGATCAACACCGTGAGGATTGGAGACCGCGAGCTGGTGTGGGAGGGATTCACCGAGATCCGGAGCGATTCCACCAACTTCTACTACCTGCACCGGCGGTGGGTCCGTGAGAACGGCCGGGTCGTCCGGGAGCGGAGTTGGCAGGACACGATCCCCCGGTTCTTCCGCTGAGCTCATTCGAGAGAAGGAGGACCATGAGAGTCGCCGATTTCATCCACGGGTTGCGCTGGGAGAACATCCCTGGCGAGGCGCGGCAATACGCGCGACGCTGTCTCCTCGACACGGTCGGCGCGGGCCTGGGCGGGCGACGCACCGAACTCTCGCGGATCATCTTCGACTTCGCCGCCTCGGCCTTCGGAGGGCGCGGCGCGCATCTGTGGCTGGACGGGCGCGAGGTCTCGCCTGCCGGGGCGGCCCTGGCCAATGGCATGACGGTGGATGCCCTCGACATTCACGATGGTTACAAGCCGACGAAGGGCCACGCCGGGGCGGCGCTCGTCCCCGCCCTCTTGGCCTCGCTGAGACTCAGACCCGGACGGGTCTCCGGCGAAGAACTACTCGCCACCCTGGCGATGGGCTACGAGATTGCCTTGCGCGCGGGCATCGCGTTGCACGCCACAGTCTCCGACTACCACACGTCTGGCGCGTGGAACGCACTTGGCTGCGCTGCCATCGCCGCACGACGGCTTGGCTCCACGGCGGAGCAGACGCGGCACGCCCTCGGCATCGCCGAATACCACGGCCCGCGCTCGCAGATGATGCGGTTGGTCGACCAGCCAACGATGCTCAAGGACGGCTCGGGTTGGGGCGCGATGGCGGGCGTCAGCGCGGCGCTGATGGCGCACGGCGGCTTCACCGGCGCGCCCGCCCTCACCGTCGAGGCGCCTGAGGTTGCGGGTCTGTGGAACGATCTCGGAGCGACGTGGCACATCGCGGGCCAATACTTCAAGCCCTACGCGGTCTGCTACTGGGCGCAGGCCCCGATCCACGGAGCGCTCACTCTCCAACGCGCCCACGCCCTCACGCTGGACGTGATCCGGCGCATCCGGGTACACACCTTCCACGAGGCCACCCGGCTGGCCGTGCGCCGTCCGCACACCACCGAGGAAGCGCAATACAGCGTGCCCTTTCCCGTAGCGGCGGCGCTGGTGCATGGGCAGGTCGGGCCGGAACAACTGAGCGGCCGGGCGTTGCAGGATCCGCGCGTCCTGGCGATCTCTGATCGTGTCGAGCTGGTCGAAGAGGACGCCTACAACCAGCGCTTCCCGGCTGAGCGCGTTGCGCGCGTGGTCATTGAGACCACTGACGGCGCGATACTGGACTCCGGCGAGATGCGGCCGCGCTGGGATACCGGCGGGGACGCCCGGCCCGGCGACGACGACCTGCGTGAAAAGTTCCGCTGGCTGGCGAAGGGCTGTCTTCCGGAGCAGCGCGCGCTGGCGTTGGAGGCCGCGCTTTGCGAGTGCGACCGGCTACCCGATGCCGAGCAGATTCTCTCCCTGTTGACGCCTTCGAATTAGAAACTGGCGCGTCGCAGGCTCAACCCAGATCGCACCGTCCGAACGGGCGACTCAACGAAACAGACGCGGCATCGAGTCCTGCCACCTCCGCTCGCGGATGACCTTCCCGTTCTCGAGCAGCCGGCGACGATGTTCGTAGTAGAAGAAGACCGAATCGCTCCGCACGTTCGTCACCCCTTCCCAGACGAGCTCTCGGCCCGGTAGCCGGTACCGATTGACCGCTTCGGTTCGGTACGCCGCGGCGTCGGGCCGCAGGTCGCTGACCTCATACCTGGCGTAGCCGCGGTGGTCTTCCTCGTCCGGACTCGGCGGGCGCCCGATGATCATCGTGGTGGTCGCCGTGTTCTCGTCGCGAATGATCTGGTCGACCACGTAATCGAACCCGGGCCGCAGGAACCCGCCGGGCGGCGGGGGGGCTTGGCGGACGATCGGTTGTTGCCCCTCTTGCAACGCGGCGGTGAACGCGGGGACTCGGACGCCGTTTCGGAGGGGGACGATCGGCAGCAGCACCTGGCTCGCGGGGCGGCGCGAGCTCGCGCCGTTCGCGGTCGTTTCCCCCGGCGCCCCGACATAGAGCGACGTGGTCATCTGATATGGCGTCGGCCAGGCCATCGGCCACTGCGAGTTGGATACCGCGATGCGGATGCGGTGTCCAGGCTCGAAGATCCAGGAGGTGACGTGCAGCTTCAGGTCGAGATGGTACCCGGCGCCCGGCGTTAGGTACGAAGGCTTCATCGACCCGTCGCGCTGCGCCCCATTGATCCCGGCGCCCGTGATCAGGGTCACCGACCCATCGGGAGCCACGTCGGAGAGCCGAACGAACCAGTGGGCCAGCTTGGCCGTGGCCGAGACCGCCAACTTGGCCTGCGGGTGGCCGAGGATCGCCATCGGCGCGGTGAGCGGCTCGGAATCATAGACCAGGCTGTAGGCGTCGGCGGGCCGTTGGTCCGGCTGCCGCGCGCCCCAGAGCACCCCGGCCGCGGCGCCGGTGCCCGGCAGGTACTTGAGCCGATGCACGGCGCCACGTCCCGCGGTCGCTCGCGCCAACTGGTGATCGGCGCGGAGAAAGTACGGCGTCATCACCTGGCCCCGTGGGGGCCAGGTATCTCCCCGCCACTCGCCAGGAATGGGCAAGTCCTGGTTCATCTCGGTCCCAGGCGGGTGCGACCGACGCATGAACACCGTGACCAGCGGCTCGTCCATGACCCCGGTGTTCCGGCCCTTGAGCCAGTAGTCCCAGAAGCGGACTTCCTCAAGCCGAACGTCGACCATCGCCGGGTAGCGGGCCATTCGGTGCTCCCAAGGACCGATGATCGCGCGGATCGGGCCGCGCGCGTTGAGCAGGGCGCGGGGAATGCTTGAGCGATAGGTGTCATACCAGCCGCCGATGCGGAGCTGCGGAATCGTGATGAGGCCGGGATTCACGTCAAGCCGCTGCTCGTTTCGCCAAAAGGGGCCATCCGTCTGATTCTTGAGATAGAGCATGTTCCAGGGCGGCTGATCGAAGCGATCCCGGAATAGCTCCTCGGTCAGTGGGAAGTCGGGCCCGGGGCTCTGCGACACCATCAGGTCTTCGTAGGCATGCCAGCCATAGAAGAGCCGGATGCCATCCAGATAGTGGATGTCCTCGTGGTAGAGGTCGTCGGTTGCATGCTGGGGCCTGATCGCCTTCAGCGCCGGCGGGTTCCGCATGGCGAGTTGGAGGCTGTTGAACCCACCCCACGAGTTGCCCTGCATGCCCACGCTTCCGTTGGACCACGGGCGCTTGGACAGCCAATCGATGACCTCGAGCCCGTCCACCATCTCCTGTTCCGAGTACTCTCGGGAGGGCGCGACGCCCTCGCTCCGACCGGTTCCGCGAATATTGACGGTGGCGTCCACGTACCCGCGACGAGCGAAATACAGATCGGCATTCGGGGTTGGCAGGTCGCGATAGGGCGAGTAGTACAGCCGTACCGGGAACTTCTCGCCCGGCTGTTTGGGAACCGGCAGGTACATGAATCCCCAGAGCTGCACCCCGTCCTTCATCGGGATCCGCACCGTGTCGAGCCGAGTCTCGTACTCGGGCTGCGAGGGCGGCAGCACCGGACCTCGCGCTTGAGCGACCAGCGACGTCCCGACCACGGTAGCGCCGGCGGTCAGCCACCCCACGACTCGAGCAGCCATGTGCCTCCCATCCATCAAATGGGAACGCGATTTCAGGTACGAATCCAAACGAGGGTCGGTCAAGCTGGGTCAGCGCTCGTCTCGAGCCGCTACCACCTCGGCCTCGCCGTCGCGGATTGCAACCGGGTCTGGGGGCACCCATCCGATGAGCGTCTTCGACAGCACGAGTGCGGCGATCGCCACCGCGAGCAGTACCAGCGCCGGGAGCAGACCCATCCCCCGTGCGATCAGCACCGGCACGATCGCCACGATCGCGAGTTCGATGAAGGAGTTGCCCAGATACGCGGTGCCGTAGTCCTGCAAGGTCCCGCTCTTCAACTTGGGATCCACGACTCGAAGGAGGGCGATGCCGGTGGCGAGAACGCCGGTGGCCCAGCCGAAGGTGAAAAGGCTCCGCTCGAACCAGAAGTTGCCGAAGATCCGCCGGCCCAGCCAGAAGGTCCAGAGCGTGAAGACCATACCGAGCGCAAAGAGCAACAGCAGCGGAGCGAGGTAGCGTACGACGACGGTGATGGCGATGGAAGCGATCCCGAATCCGACCAGGTAGTCCGCCGAGCTCGAGGCGATCCGCGCCATCAACCTGGCGTCGATCGAATCGGTGAGGCGGAGCAGTCCGAGGGCCCAGCGCACGCCCCACCCGGTGAGCAAGGCCAGGGCGAAGAGGGGAATCCCGTGCTCAGGGGGCAACGCCGTCAAGATCGCGTGCGCGAGCCAGACCGCCGCGCCCGCGAGCGCGAGGTGCCAGGTCAGCACGTCGAGCACCGCGGCGTTCACGGTCTCCTGTCCAGCGGAGGATCGCTCCGGCTCCGGAACGAAGCCGGTTCGAAAGCTCGAGGGCAGCGCGCTCGGAGCGCCGACGACTCGAGTCCAGCCCCGCCGTATGCCGAGGTGGATCAGCGCCATTCCCGCGATGGTTCCCACCGCGACGCCGATCGTGGCCGAGGTATAGCCTAGCGCGAGAAAATCGGGGAACCCGCGGGGCTCGAGCACGCTTCCGATCGCGGCTGCGGTCCCGAAGCCGCCGGCCCAACCCGCCGGCAGCACGAGGGCGAAGCCCTCGGGGAGCGACGGGAACAGTCGATCGAGGACGAGCAGGCCGAACAGCAACGCGACGGCGTACTGTCCCACGAAGCAGATGATGTTGTAGAAGAAAAGGTCGCCGATGTGGCGCCACTGCGTCCGCCCCGGCTTCCCAGCGGTGCGGCCCAGAGGGAGAGCGGCGAAGATCAGCGCGATGAGGTAACCTGGATAACTCGCCAGATACGTTCCGCCGTCGGCCCGTTCGCTGAACGGGATGATGTCGACGCCGTAGCGCCCGCCGATCAGCGCGATCACCCCGGCCACCATCGCGGTCGGGATTCGGCTTGCCTGCAGCAGTCGCGACCGGGAGCGGAGCAACTGCGCGATCACCAGCAACAACGACATCAAGCCGAAGTCGACTAAGAGCTGCATGGCGGCTCCGTCGGATCACCAGCTCGGATCGCGCCCGAGTCGAACGACCGAGTTGCTGCCCACCCCGCGAACCACTCGTCGAAACGGGCTTCCCCGGCTGGACCGAGACCGCAGGGACGGGCGAACTTGAGCGCCGCCTCGGCGAAGGTCCGGCCGTAGCCTCGGCTCAAAGTCATCACCACCGCACTCCTGTCCAACGCCACCACCTGACAGGGGACGTGGAGCACCGGGCCCTGCACCAAGCGGGGAAGGCCGCGCTCCCGGTCGAAGAGGTCGAGGTTGGTGAGATGCTCGAACACGGAGGCGATCTCCGAGCCCAGGAAGGCGAGCATGCAGTGCCCATCCGTCGTCTCGGTGAAACCGATCCCGGACGGCATCAGAGGCCGGTCGCTCGCGCCCAGATGCCAGAGTGATGCCTGGGTCCGGTTCATCCGGTTGACGACGAAGCCGCCCGAGATCGCCACCTCGCCCGGCTTGCCGGGCACCGGCACGCCGAAAGGGCGCTGGCTTCCTACTTCAGGGTGTTGCAGGTCCCAGCGGGAGCGGTGGCTCAGATCGATCAGCCACGGGCCGCCCCCCTCGTCCGGGTAGCGCCGGATGATGTCCCAGCCGTCTCGCTGAACGCGCTCGAGAGCCCCGGCGTCGAAGCGCACCGGCGACTGGCGGATCCGGGTCCCTCTGGTCGCGATCACGCCCGTAACCTCGCCCCCTCGGGGTCGTAGAAGTGTGGCGCGACGACCGTCCCCCCCGTCACCGATGGCGTGCCGCCCGGATTGGAGTAGATCTGGACCGTTCCTCGCTCCGGTGCGTGGCGGTCGGTGATCAGCGCGAGGGCATACTGCCAGCCCAACGTCTCGCTCATCCGGGTAGTGCAGAGGTAGCCGACCACTTCCTTGCCGTCGATCACGATGTCACCGTCCTCCGGGCGGCGCTGGGCCTCGTCGATCCGGAGGCCCACCAGCTTCAATCGGCCGGCCTGTCCGATGGCGTGGCGGAGCGCCGGCGCCCCGACCTTCTTCGAGGCGGTGTCTTTGCGGTCCCAGAGAAAACCCATCCCGATGTCGGTGAGGGTCACTCGCTGCTCCGATTCGATCCCGATGATGACATGGCCCTTTTCCGCCCGAAGGCAGTTCTGCGCCTCGAGTCCGAACGGACGAATCCCGAACTCCGCCCCGGCCGCCATCAGCAGATCCCAGAGGTACCTGCCATAGCTCGACGGCGCATGCAGCTCGTAGGAGAGCTCGCCGACGAATCCCAACCGGAGGCAGCGGACCGGGACGCCGTCACCAACCACGATCTCGCGATACCCCATGTAGGGAAAGGCCTCGGGGGAGAGGTCGGCGTCGGTGATCTTGGCCAAGACCTTGCGAGCGTTGGGCCCGGCGATGTTGAGCGATCCTAGCGTGTCGGTGAGGTTGACGAGGTGATACTCCCAGCCATCGTAACGAGTGTGATAACGGAACCACTCGACGGTGGCTCCGGCCCGGGCCGAGCTGGTGGTGAAGTAGTAGTCACCGGGGGCGATTTCGACCACGACTCCGTCGTCCATCAGGTTGCCGGTGTCGTTGCACATCGCCGAGTACTTGCAGCGGCCAGGCTTGGTCTTCGACAGGTCGGAGATGTGAACCCGCTGCAGCGCCTTGAGCGCGTCGGGTCCGTAGATCCTGAACTTGCCGAGGGGCGAGCTGTCGAGCATCCCGACGTTGGTGCGGACGTTCCGAATCTCCTCGCGGCAGCTGAGATCGGCGCTGAAGTACCGGGCCCGCTGCCACGCGCCCGCGGCCCGGAAGATGGCGCCGAGCCCTGCCTGCGCGTCGTGCAACGCGGTCTCCTTGTGCACCTCGAGCCCGGGCCCGGCCAGCGTGGCCAGACGAGGCGGAACCAACGGCGGACGAACCGTGGTGCCCGACAGCTGATCGAGCGGCGTACCGTTGAGGACCGCCATGATCATCGCCAGGTTCTGGCCCGGGACGTGGTACTGACCCGGCCCCAGGCCGAATCCGCCGAACCGCTTGGCCAACTCGGGGGCGTCGAATCCCTGAGCCACCGACTCAACCACGTTCTTGTAGCTGCCATCCTCGTCGAAATCCACGAAGGACTTGGCTCCGCGCCCAATCCCGGGAGCGCACGCCAGGAAGCAGCCGGCCGCCGGGCCAGGCGAGCTCCGCACGACTTCTCGTGCCTCGCGGATCCGCGATTCTGCCTCCCATCCGGTGGCGGCCGCCGCCTCGAGTCCGGCCAGCCGGCCCGACGCCTCGATCGCGGCGACGTCGCGGAGGCCAAGCATGGTGCCCGCGACGAAGACCCGTTCCGGTAACCGGGTCGGTTGGAACATCCCCGTCCGAGTGCAGTAGCCGAGACCGGCGTTGAGCGTCGAGAGCGGCCCGATCAGTGACTGCAGCCCGGCGTTCGCCAGGAGCAGATCGCAGCGAAGCTCCTCGGCTCCTTCGCGACCGATCCGCCGGAGCTCGACCCCCGTCACCCGGTTCGTGCCCCGAGCCGCAGCCGCGGTCCAGCCGGGCAAGAACCGAATGCCAGCCCCACCGATCGCCGCGACCAACTCTGGATCGTGACCCTCGGGCCGTGCGTCGGCGACCGCCGCGACCTCCACGCCGTACCCGGCCAGCTCGACGGCGGCCTCGAGGCTCGTATCGTCGCCCACGGCGAAGACGGCCCGGCGCCCGGGAAGCACCCCGTAGCTGGCAGCCAGGCGCCACGCGGCCGACGCTTGCATCACGCCCGGGCGTTCGTTGTGCTCGAACACCAGCGGGCGCTCGGTGCACCCCGATGCGACCACCACCGAGCGGGCCCGGCACTCGTAGTGGTACTCCCGGGCGATGCCTCCTTCAGGGCAGACCTGGAACCCGGTCACCAGATTCTCACCCCACACTCCGGTGACCGGGGCGTGGGTGAACACCCGGATGTTGGAACATGCCGCCACCCGAGCAGCCAGCTCGGCCGCGCGGCGATGGAGCGGCTGCCCGTTCAGCGGCCGGGTCCGCCAGTCGAGGTGCCCTCCCAGGCGGGGCCGCCGCTCGAAGAGGCAGACTCGCCCGCCCGACTCGGCGGCAGCGAGCGCGGCGGCCATCCCAGCCGGCCCGCCGCCCACCACCGCCACCTCGGCATTGAGATAGCGCTCGAACCGACCACCGGGCTCGCCCGAGGCTGCCGGATCGAGGACGCCCAGCCCGGCCATGGCCCGGATCCGGTCCTGGAAGAACGGCCACAGTCGGGCGGGTCGATGGAAGAGCCGATAGTAGAATCCGGCCGGCATCAGGCGGTCGAAGCGATCGAGCAACCCGAAGGGGTCGCGCTCGGGATCCCCGCGGACGTTCTGGGCTCCGATCGCCATCCCGGGCCGAAGCAGGGTGGTTTCCGCCGCTTCGTTAGGCACCCCATCGATCGCCACGAAGGCGCTGGCGCTCTCGCCGTCGAGGCCGTAGAGCCCGCGGGGACGATGATACTTGAGGCTCCGGCTGAAGACCCGGACGCCGGCGGCATAGAGCGCGCTGGCCACGGTATCGCCGGCGGCCCCTTCCGCCTCGCCGCCCCAATACCGGAATCGGATCGGTCGGGACGGATCGATCCGCTGGGTCGGAGTGGCCGGCAGCCTAGCCACCGGGGCTCTCTTCTCGATTGGTGGCCGGGTTGCGGGTCGTTTTGAACCACACGCCACAGCCCTGGCCGTGGTACCACCACTCGGGTTGCGGAGCGGGTGGAATCGAGCGGAACTGAGCGTATCGGAAGTGGGCTTCCGCGCAGAGCCCTTCCTGGGCCGGCCGAGGTCCGCGGTCCTGCCCGCCGCACGTGAACTCGTGGACGTCGCGGCGACCGCAGATCGGACAGGTGAGCGTGAAGGTCATGGCTGTGGTGAGCTTTAGTCCCAGTGCCCGTACTTCATCGCGCCGGCGGTTTCACCGGCATATCGGTTCTCGAGGAATCGCCCGAGACCGAAGGGACGGATGATGTCCGGGATCTGGTCCCTGGCGATCATCTCGGCCAGGTACTTCCCCGCGATCGGGCCAGCTTTGAAGCCGAAATAGCCCCAGCCCACGTCGAGGTAGAGGCCGTCGAACCCCACGTTGGCGTCCATGATCGGCGCCATGTCGGGGGTCATGTCGGCCAAACCGGCCCAGGTCCGCATGAACTTGACATTCTTGAAAACCGGCATGAAGTCGGTCAACGCCTCCGCCTGATGCTTGAAGTAGCGGGCGGTGGGGTCGGTGGTGTAGTTGACCTGGGGGTCCATGTGGGCGCCGGTGGCGATTTCGCCCTTGAGCGTTTGAGTGGCGTAGACGTGGTAGGCGCCGGAGCTGACCACGTGGTTCAGGAACGGCTTGAGCGGCTGGGTGACCATCGCCTGGATGGTCAACGGGTGGACCGGCAGCTCCAGTCCGATCAGGGTGCAGAGCGCGCTCCCGTAGCCGCCGGCCATGATCCCAAGCTGGCGGCACTGAATGGCGCCCCGGTTGGTCTGAACGCCGGTGACACGACCGCCGTCGGTATCGATCCCCGTCACTTCCACGCCCTGGTGGATGTGAACCCCGTGCGCGGCCGCTCCCTTCGCCAGGCCCCAGACCACCGCGTCGTGCCGGAGCGTCCCGCCGGGTGGGTGGTACATTCCGGCCTGGATCGGATGCTCCGGACGGTCGGTGATGTCGAGCGCGGGAATCAGTTCCTGACACTGCTTGGGGTCGAGCAGCTCCGAGCGAATACCCAGGAAGTTCGCGGTGCCTATCGCCATCCGGAACGCCGCGACCGCCGCCTCGCCATGGGCGAGGTTGAGGTTGCCGCAGTTGAAGAACATCAGGTTGAAGTCCAGCTCGTCGACCAGGACCGGCCACAGCTTCAATCCCTCGTCGTAGAGCCGAACGCTCTCCGCGGTGCGCTGGTTGGCCCGCACGATGGCCGTGTTCCTCCCGGAACCTCCGAAGCCGACGTAGCGGCGCTCCAGCACCGCCACGTCCCGGATCCCGTGCGTCTTCGCCAGGAAATACGCCGTGGCCAGGCCGTGGATCCCCCCGCCGATGATCACCACCTGGTAGTGTGGCTTGATCGGTGACGGGGTCCACAGCCGCGTCGGGCGGAGGTAGTTGCCGAGGATCGCCATGGGTTGGGGCCGTCGGCTATCCGACCACGGAGTACGACGAATCCAGGTTCTTGGTTCGGCGCCAGCCGCCGGGGCCGGCGGCGGAGGTCCACTTGGGATTGGGAGGTGGCCGGTTCATCGGATCCGGTTCCGGGATGAGGTCCGGCGGAAACTCTGAACGCAAGAACGAACTCTCGCCCGAGTGCCCTTCCGTCACGGCCATTCCGCCCATTTGGTCGATCTCCAAGGTGGAGTGCCGTTGGCGCCCTGAAGGGGGCTCGGCGTCGGTGCGGGGGGTCTTGCGCCCTTCCGCCTATGCATGCATGCTGTATACAGCTTAGGCTTCCAGGTTCATTCCTGCAAGGAGAAACGGCCGATCCATGACGGATGCCATCCCAGCCGCCGTGCCCTACTGTATCCTCGGTGCCGGGGTGCACGGATTGAGCACGGCTTGGCACCTCGCGCGGGAATTGAAGTCGCGCAGCCGAGGGACCGGTGCCGATGTGGTCGTGCTCGACAAAACCGCGGTGGGGGCCGGGGCCAGCGGGATCGCCTGTGGCGTGGTGCGCAACTACTACGTCCAGCCGGCCATGGGAGAACTCATGGCGCACAGCGTCGACGTCTGGGAATCGGACGCCGAGGCACTCCATTACAGTCCGGTCGGATACCTTGCGGTGGCCGGCGACGTTCAGCGCAAGGACTTCGAGAGCATCGCGGCTCGGCACGAGAAGATCGGGTACCGCGCCCGCTTCATCCAGGGTGAACAGCAGGTGTTCGACTACATGCGCGGGATCTTCCCCGACTGGCGGGCCCGGGGCTTGAGCGTCTGTATCCACGAGCTGCAGGGTGGCTTCGCCCTCAATCGCGAATCGATGAACGGCCTAGCCCAGAAAGCCCAGGCCGAAGGCGTCCGCATCGTGACCGGTGTCACCGTGACCGGGTTCGAGATGAGAGCCGACGGCACGGTGCACACCGTGAAAACCGACCGCGGCGATATTGCGGTCGACCACGTGGTGGTTGGCGTGGGGCCTTGGATCAAGCAGATATGGGAGAAGCTGGGGCTTTCACACCAAGTGGATGTCCTCCACAACGGCACGCTCAACCCAGGGCTCGAGATGTGGACCTACTGGCAGCTTCAGGAGGGGGAGATCCAGGCGGACCCTGACATCTACCGCACCGCCGACGGCCGGATCCCGCCTGTCATGCACGTCGACTCCACGGAGCCGCTGCTGGCCGACGACACCGGCCGAGTCATTACCAACGACCTGTGGGGCATCTACTTCAAGCGCGACCGCCACGGGGTTCAGGGAGGGGCGGTCCCGATCAAGCTGGGACACACGGCGCAAGTCGATCCGTACGGCCCGGACAGCCCACACTATACGGTTCGCGAGGATTTCGCTCCCTACTGGACGGCGGGGCTGGCGCATTGCTTGGAACGCTTCCGCGGCTGCAGCAAGCTGTACCAGCGGGCACCCACCGGCGGGATCGGCTGCTTCACGGTCGACAACTTCCCGGTCTTTGACTGGATGCGGCCCAATGTCTATGTCATCGCCGATAGCAATCATGGCTACAAGATGATCGGCGTTGGCAAGGAAGTGGCCCGGGTGCTCATGGGCGAGCAGAGCCGCCTCCTGCACCCCTTCCGATTTGGCCGTTTCGCCGAGGGCGCATTGCATCCCCGCTCGAGCGGCCCCTTCCCCTGGACCTGATCACGGAGAAACGATGAGTCCCGAACAGCCAAACGCCAAGCCCGGCCTCCTGGAGCGCCTGAACCAGGGCCCGGTGATTTGTGCCGAAGGATACCTCTTCGAACTCGAGCGCCGAGGCTACCTGCAGGCCGGGGCGTTCGTTCCGGAGGTGGTGCTGGATCATCCCCAGGCGGTCGAACAACTCCATCGCGAGTTCGTGAGAGCCGGCTCGGACGTGGTGGAAGCCCTGACCTACTACGCCCACCGCGAGAAACTGAGGCTGATCGGCAAGGAAGACATCCTCGAAGAGCTCAACCGTCAGGCCTTGCGGATCGCTCGACAGGTCGCCGCCGACTCCGACGTGCTGGTCGCTGGCGACATCTGCAACACGAACGTCTACTCCCCCGAAGATCGTGCCTCGCATGAGGCCGTCGCCAAGATGTTCGATGAGCAGGTCGCCTGGGCCGCCGACGCCGGAGTGGACTACATCGTGGCCGAGACCTTCTCTTTCTTGGGAGAGGCGCTGCTTGCGCTGGAAGCCATCCGCCGAGCGGGGCTGCCTTCCGTCGTCACCCTGGCGATTCACAAGGAAGGAACCCTCCGCGATGGCCACTCCCCGGAGGCGGCGTGCCGGGCCCTGCAGGACGCGGGCGCCGATGTCGCGGGACTGAACTGTGCCCGCGGGCCGGCCACCATGCTTCCCCTGATGGAGCGCATCCGTCAGACCTGTACCGGCCACTTGGCGGCCCTGCCGGTTCCCTATCGCACCCGGCCGGAAGAACCGACCTTTCAATCGCTGACCGACCCGGGGATGAGCAACCTGCCCGGAGGACGCTCGTTTCCAACCGCCCTCGACCCGTTCGTTTGTACCCGATACGAGATCGCGGACTTCGCCAAGAAAGCCTGGGCCCTCGGCGTGCGCTATCAGGGCGTGTGCTGCGGCGCCGGACCGCACCATATCCGCAGCATGGCCGAAGCGCTGGGAAAGACCCCTGCGGCCGGCCGTTTCTCCGCCGACATGAGCAAGCATTACGCGCTGGGCAGCGACGGACGCCTCAAAGCGCACAACATCGAGTTCGCGAAACAACTATGAGCGGGCTCCGACCGAACTCCCGTTCTCGGCAACCCGACCGCGGGGCGGCCGCACGTCGGCTTGCGTTGAGCGTTCTCGCCGTCCTGACCCCGCTCTCCCTCGCCGCGCAGCAGCCCACCCACCCGCTCGACGGACTCACCGCCGCCGAGCACTGGGTGATCTACGACGTCCTCAAAGCAGCGGGAAAAACCGACTCCTCCGCGCTCTACCTTTATGAGGGACTCCACGAGCCACCCAAGGCCGAAGTGCTGGCTTGGCGGCCGGGAGCCTCCTTCCGCCGTGAGGCCATCGTCCAGGTCGTGCAGGGCGAGATCGGTTACGAGGGGGTGGTCGACCTGGTCGGCCGGAAGCTGCTCTCTTGGCGGGAGGCAACCAAACGCAATTACATGGTCACCATGGCCGAGACCAAGGCAGCCGGCGAAGCTACCCTCCGCAACGCCGAGGTGAGAGCCGCGCTCAAGCGCCGCGGGATCACCGATCTCGGGATGGTCTACTGCTCGGCCGCCAACGAGGGTTACTTGGATGGCGCCGAGGAACGGGGGCGGCGGTTGGCTCGGATGCTGTGCTTCAACACCCGCGGCGCCGTGTCCGGGGTGGGGGCTCCGATCGACGGGATCCAGGTCGTCGTCGACCTTCAGACCAAGAAGGTGGTGCGGGTGACCGATACCGGGGTGCGGCCCGCCGCCACGCTGTCGGGGGAGCATCACCCGGAGGCCGTCGGACCGACTCGGGCCCCGCTCCCACCGTTGAGCGTGACCCAGCCGATGGGCCCGGGCTTCAAGCTGGACCAGACCCAAGTCAGTTGGGACAACTGGCGGTTTCATTTCCGACTGGATCCCCGCCGGGGGCTGGTCCTTTCGCAAGTCAGAACGGTCGACCAGGGTCGAGGGCGATCGGTCCTCTATCAAGCATCACTTTCGGAACTGCTCGTGTTGTACATGGACCCCGAGGAGCCCTGGAACTACCAGGCCTTCTTCGACCTTGGCGCCTACCCGGGGGTGTTCGGCGGGGTGGCGAGTAGCCTGGAGCCCGGGTCCGACTGCCCGAGCAACGCCGTCTATGTCAGCTCTTTCAGCGTCAGCGAACAAGGGAGCCCATTCGAGACTCCCCGGACGGCTTGCCTCTTCGAGCGGCTCACCGGAGACCCGCTCTGGCGCCATGCCCGCCCCGGGATCACCGAATCCC
Source organism: Gemmatimonadota bacterium (assembly GCA_009692115.1). Classification (NCBI taxonomy): domain Bacteria; kingdom Pseudomonadati; phylum Gemmatimonadota; species Gemmatimonadota bacterium. The sequence continues at coordinate 151,840 of SHZU01000009.1, forward strand.
GGGCCCGGCACGATCTGGTGCTCCGGATGATCATGGGGGCTGGCAACTACGACTACCTGTTCGACTGGATCTTCAGCCAGGACGGCTCCATCCACGTCGAGATGGCGGCCACCGGCATCGATCAGGTGCGCGGCGCCAGAACCCGGACCGCAGCCGACAGTGCACCCGGCGGCCCGAGCGACCGGTACGGACGGTTCGTGGCGCCCTACCTGGTGGCAGTAAATCACAGCCATTTCTTCGCGTTCCGACTCGACTTCGACGTCGACGGTCAAGCGAACAGCCTGGTGGTCGATCGGCTGGAGACCGAGCGTCAGCCGGCGACGAATCCACGCCGCAGCGTGTGGACTGTCAACTCGACCGTCGCCGCCACGGAGCAGGCCGCCAAACGGCACGCCCCGATGAGCGCGCCGGAATTCTGGCGCGTGATCAACCCTTCGGTGCCGGGGCCCTACGGCGAGCCCGTTGGCTACGCCCTCGAGGGGCACGGAGCGATGACCCTCCTTGCCGATGACGATTACCTGAGAAAGCGGGCCGGGTTCACCGACTACACCCTCTGGGCCACGCCGTATTCCCCTACCGAGCTCTTCGCCGCTGGCGACTACCCCACCGTTGGTTTAGCCGGCCAGGGGCTCCCGGAATGGACCAAGGGGAATCGCCCGATTGCCAACACGGACATCGTGCTCTGGTACACCATCGGCTTCCATCACGTGGCTCGACCAGAGGACTGGCCGATCCTGTCGCTGGAGCGACACCACTTCGAGATCAAACCCTCGAACTTCTTCGCTCGCAATCCGGCCATCGACCTTCCGCGTCAGCCCTGACCCGTCCGCCAAACACCATCGCGGGGCAGGTCCGTCAGGAACATCTGGCCTGGCTCGCGGGTGATCATCAGTTCTATCCGCTCGGCCGGGCTATCGGGGCGTCTCGGCCCCAACACCCTGAACTCAAGGCGCCGAGACGAGGGGACGCCCGAGGAGCGTCTCCTCGACGTCAACACCGAGCCCCGGACCGGTCGGCGTGATGCCGACGCCGGCCTCGGAGCGGGGCTGGAAGCCGGCGATGTGCTCGTTGACCCAGTCGTTCATGAACGACACCGTGAAGAGGGCCTCTGGCGCCGTGCTCGCCGCGAGGTGGCTGATGGCGGCGGTGGTCACGTCGCCCCCCCAGGTATCCTCGATGGTCAGGCGCAGGCCGAGGGTCTGGGCCACGTCGCGAATGAGCCGGGCTTTGGTGAGGCCGCCGACCCTACTGATCTTCAGGTTGATCGCGTCCATCGCGCCGGCGTGGAAGGCGCGAAGGAGGGAGGGAAGGTCGGTGATCAGCTCGTCGAGCACCATCGGGAGCGTGGTCCGCTCCCGGACGTAGAGGCATTCCTCGAGGGTGGGGCAGGGCTGCTCGAGGTACGTGCGCGGAAGCCCCTCGAGCAGGCGCGCGGCGACGACGGCGTCCTGCATCCGCCAGCCGCAGTTCGCGTCGGCGATCACGGTGTCGCCGTCGCCGGTGGCTTCGACGACGCTGATAACCCGCTCCGCGTCGGCGGCGGGGGCGCCCCCGACCTTGAGCTGAAACCGGCGAATGCCCTCCGCCTTCCGGGCCAGCACATAGTCCCGCATCCGGGCGGGCTCATCGAGCGGCACCGCGATGTAGAGCGGATACCGGTCCTGCCTCCGGCCGCCGAGCAGAGTGCTCACGGGAAGGCCGGCCGCGCGTCCCACGAGGTCCCAGCAGGCCATGTCGACGGCGCTCTTGGCGTAGCCATGCCCCATGAGGGCCGAGTCCATCGTTTGGTAGACTTCGGCCAGGTTGCGGGGATCCACGCCGATCAGATGGGGAACGATCTCTCGAAGGGCGGCCACGGCGCCGGCGCCGAAGGCTGGGAGGTAGGTTGCGCCGAGGGGACAGACTTCGCCCCACCCGACCAACCCGGAGTCGGTGGTCACCCGGACCACGGTGCTCCGGAGGCTGGTGATGACGCGGCCGCCCGACATCACGTAGGTGCCGTGGACATAGGTCAGGTCGTAGCCGAAGACGTCGATGGCAGAGATCAACATGGCGCGGTCTCCTCGCATGCCGCTGGAAGGTGCATTTCGCGGCTAACGGCGCATCCCGACGGGCGGCCCCGCGAGCACGATGGTGGCCTCCGGACCAGTCGGCCCGGCATATGCAACTCCTTGGTTTTCAATCTAGTTTCGGGGGCCCGGTGGCAGGTGCTCGATCAGGTACCGCGCCATGAGAATCCGCAGGTGCGCAGGCGTGCCTTTGCCTTGCTGGAGGTTGTGGTCCCGATGGGGGTACGCCA